>CAYUAL010000085.1:0-6655 GCA_964442815.1 uncultured Alphaproteobacteria bacterium
ACATACTTGCTTCCAAGTGCCTTTTTTTATGATTAATACACCCAGGGAATGGAAGCTTTTACCTGCAGGGACGCTTGCAGATGTTGCTCCTACCCTTTTGGAGGCTCTCTCTATCCCTATTCCTCCAGAAATGTCAGGATATTCTCTTCTTGAAAAAGGATAAATAAGTTTATGCGTTTTATTATAATTATTTTAATGGGTTGTTTAATATATTTGCCTTTAAAGGCCCAGGAATTGCAGCCTGACATTCAAGCGAAGGAACAACGCATACAGGCACAGAAGGAAAAACTTAAGCAAAGTATTCGAGCTTTTTTTGTTTTTTCTCGGCCCTCTTCCCAAAAAATGCTTCTTTTATTTAAGATGCCCGAATATAAGCGTCTAAGCCTTCTTGCTCAATCTGTTACACTCGATGCGCAAGAGGCATTGTGGGATCTTCAACAGGCCTTAGCAGAGGAAAAATATTTTTTAAGTAAAGCTAAGAAAAAAGACCCTTCTCAACCCTTTTAAAGAAAATTTTATATGAGTGGGTTCTTGAGGTGGAAGAGAACTTGTTTTCTTAATATTAAAAATATTTCTTGAAATTTTAAAAAATATTCCTATATCATGTCTTAAATACATACCAGAGTAACTATTTCCGTATAATAACTGAATATTTCGTAAGGATAATTATGATGACAAAATATTTGAATTACATTCCCCTTTTTCTTTCTGCTATCCTGGCATTGAATGCACCTATGGTTTTAGCGATGGATGCTTCTGATGCAGAAACAGATAGAGTGCAACAAGCTCAAGCTAATGCTAGAAGCTTAATAGATTCTCTAGATAGGCGTCTTAATGGAATGCTTCCGGCTGTGCAGAGAAGCCAACTTGAAGATCGTATAGCAAATTTTGACGTGTCAACACTCGACGCTCATGTTCAAGGGTTTAAAGATCTACTAGCTCAATTTGAATCTGAAAGAGCTTCTCAATAGAAGAAATAAATTTTATAAAAAAGATAAAAAGGAATAACCTTAATAGTTGTTCCTTTTTATTTTTAAAGGGAGTGGTTACATAATACCAAAAATGTCTAAAAGAAGAATTAGCCTGTTGGATTTTCAAGACTAAAAAGAGCCGTTTTATCATTATAAGAAAAAAGCTCTGCGTACCGGCCCCAACCAATGGCTGCTGAAAGAACAGAATTAACTTCTTGCCCAGATAGATGATCTGCTAAAATTGTAGAGAAGCGCAATCGAGGAGCTTGGCTATCTGGGCGTTCATGAAGAATGCGATGGATATAGGCAACGAGAGGAACGTATTGAAGTAAATGATCAGCAAATATTTTTTTGCGTTCCTGTGTATCCGCTGTTGCAAAGTGTTTACCCGTTGAGGTGAGGGTAATATCTCCTTTGCCAATATCTGCAAATTTAAGGATACGAAGAGATTCTATAATAGGAAGAAGCATTTCTAAGTCTAATTGAAGAGATTGGGCCAAAGAAGAAAGATCTGCGTTCCCATGGTAAGGAGATGCAACCACGGTTTCGATAAGGCCAGCTATTTTATTAGGAGAAATATTAGGTAATTTCTCAGCCAAAATGATATCTGGAGATCTTACTTCTATGGAAGTTTCTTGTTTATGTATTCCAGAAGTCATATATGTATAAACTTCATCTACAATGGTTCGAAAAGCAGACGAATACCGGTCTCGCGGAAAAGGAAGGTCTATTCTTATCTCTTTTGAGAGATGGCCTGGGCTTCCTGATAAAATAAGAAGACGATGGGCGAGAAAAACAGCTTCTTCAATATTATGTGTCACAAGCAAGACAGACTTTAAAGGAATCTTGTGCTCTGTCCAAAGGTCTAAGAAGTCTGTTTTAAGGGTTTCTGCTGTAAGAACATCTAGAGCTGAAAAAGGTTCATCCATTAATAAAAGTTCTGGATTAACAACCAAAGACCGTGCAAATCCAACGCGCTGTTTCATACCTCCAGAAAGTTCGCGAGGATATGCAGACTCATATCCATCAAGGCCAATAAGGTCAATAGCAGCAAGCGCTCGTTTACGTTTCTCTTTTTGAGATATTTTTAAAGCTTCCAACGCTAATTCCACGTTCTCAAGAACCGTAAGCCATGGAAACAAAGCAAAGGTCTGAAATACCATGCTGATGCCTAAAGAATCTTGGGATAGAGGATGCCCATAGAATTTTACTTTACCAGCAGTTGGCTCAATAAGATTTGCGATAATGCGTAAAAGGGTGGATTTTCCAGAGCCTGATTTTCCCAAGAGAGCTACAATCTCTCCTTCGTGCAGCGTAAGAGATATATTACTCAGTACTTTATGATGGGATCCTTCTTTTTTCCCATAAATATGGCCGATGGAAGAAAGAGAAAGTAAAGCATTATTCATGGAAACACTCATGCAAAGCGAAAATTACGAACGGCGCGTTCATACAAAGGTTGCCATAACAACCGGTTAAAGACCACAACAATAAATGCCATCATTCCTACGCCTAGGGCGATGCCATGGAAATTACCTTTTTCAGTCATTTGAGCAATATAAGAGCCCAATCCTTCAGCACAATACGTTTTACTCCCCCAGCTTACAAGTTCTGCTACGATACTTGCGTTCCAGGCTCCTCCAGAGGCAGTGATAGCGCCCGTTAGGAAATAGGGGAAGATACCAGGGAGCATTACACGTCTCCACCAGCCCCAATTCTTTATTTTAAAGCTTGAGGCTACTTCTTGAAGATCATTTGGGAAGATAGAAGCTCCCGCAATGACATTAAACAAGATATACCATTGAGCCCCTAAGATTATGAGCGGACTTAACCAAATATTAGGATCAAGCGCATAATGGCTAATTAAAATAACAGCTATGGGAAAGAGTAAATTTGCTGGGAAAGAAGCTAGAAACTGGGCAATTGGTTGGACGGTTTGGACCCATGCAGGTTTTAATCCTACATAAACACCAATGGGTACCCACAAAAGAGAAGAAAGAATAACGAGTATAACTACACGAAGAAGAGTGAAAAGAGAAAATTTTATAACATCTGTCACATCCTGCCAGCCAATACCTTGGTAAAAGAAATGAATGACATAAACAAAAGTTCCAATACCAGCAAGGAACAAGAAAGAATACCAAATGACGTTCAGAGTTCTCTCTTGTGGTGTTGAGGTTGAGAGAAGATGTGTTGAAGATGCAAAATTAAAAAGACGTGTTTTTAAGAAAAATTGAGAGATGAACCTAAAGGGGATTAAGATTTTATGGGCTAAAGAACTTTTTTGGAAAAGATGAAGAACCCAAGAATGGGGGGGAGTCTGCCCCATAGTAAACTCATATCGAAACTTATCAGCCCAGGCAACCAGAGGTCTAAATAAAAATTGATCATAAAGAATAATAACCATGGCCATGGTTATGAGGGCAGCTATGATGGAAAAGATATCTGCTTTCTGGATAGCAAGAGCAATGTAGGATCCAATACCTGGTAGAAAAATTTTTTGACTTCCCACACTAATAGCTTCGGCTGCAACGATAAAAAACCAGCCTCCAGACATGGACATCATCGTATTCCAAATTAATCCAGGCATGGAAAAAGGAAGTTCGATTTTCCAAAATGTTTGCCAGGAAGAAAGCTTGTAGATAAAAGCAGCTTCTTTGATTTCAGAAGGTATACTACGAAGAGATTGGTATAAGCTAAAGGTCATATTCCAGGCTTGGGAGGTAAAAATAGCAAAGATAACAGCAAGCTCAGGTCCTAACATACTGTGTGGAAATAAGGTTAAAAATCCTGTTACAGTAAAGGAAATATATCCTAAAACAGGAACAGATTGGAGGATATCTAAGATAGGGATGAGGATCTGTTCGAGCTTTTGATTCTTTGCTGCAAGATTTGCGTATACTAAAGTAAAAAGAAAGGAAAAAATGACTGCAACCAGCATGCGCACAGTCGTATACAAAGCATAGGTAGGTAAATTCCAAATATCCAAACTAATGGAGGAAAGAGTAAGAGAATGAAGCGGCGCCGTAAGATGCGCTGCCCCCCAAGAGATGAATATAAGAGAAGCAAGAACAATAAAAAAAGCACAGGCTTCAAGAAGAAACTGATGGGTTTTATAAGGCCTTTTTAGGAAGCTGCCATTAAAGAAGTATAAAGGCGTATGTAAGGAAGGATTGTTTTTAGAAATAGACATGGATTTTCTGTTTTTATGTCATATTACCGCCTAAAAAAGAGAAAGGGAAGAAGTTTAGAAAATATTAATAGGATCTATTTCAGGAATCTGTTCTTTGTCTCTAATATATTCTTCTAAGAGGGAAAAAACTTTTTCTATTTCTTCTGCTTGAGTGCCTCTTATGACAATAGTAGTTCCATGTCCTTCTGGAGAAAAGAAAGGGTAGCTCCCTATTTGGACAGCGGGATTTTTTAATTCTAAGTTTTCTAAAGTTTCTGCTAGAGTCCCTTCTCCCAATAAGCAAGAAATAGATTTTGATTTTAGAGGAGTCCCTCCTTTTAAATTTGGTAAAATAGTATCCACCATTGCTCGCATAATACTTGGTACACCAGCTAAGACATATACGTTATCTACCTGGAATCCTGGAGCTTGTGTAACTATATTTTCTATAAGGTTGGCGCCTTTAGGTATGCGGGCCATCCGGCGATTAGCAGGAGAAAGTTCCCCTTTTCCCCAGCGCGCTTGGAGCATAGCTAAAGCTTCTTCATTTTCTTCTAGAGGTAGATTAAAAGCTTTGGCAATAGCTTTTGCTGTTTTATCATCATGTGTGGGACCTATCCCACCTGTTGTAAACACGTAAGTAAAAGAAGCCCTTACATCATTTACATGCTTTACAATGCTTTCGATATCATCGCTTATAACACGCGCCTCTTTCAGGTCTATACCTTGTACTGAAAGTTTTTTTCCAAGGTATTGAATGTGGACATCTTGTGTCCGTCCCGTAAGGATTTCATCTCCAATAACTAGCAAACAGGCCGTAGGTCGTTGGGTCATTTTATTTTATGAAGGAGTAAGAGCAATCTTGTTAAATATCTCAGGATTAGTAATTTTTTCTAATTTTTCAAAATGATAAATACTCCATGTAACGCCTGCAATAGTTGGAAACATAATAATCCACATTCCCCAATGGCCTAAAAGATCTGTTAAATAGACAAGCCCAAAAGACGTAATTACATATATAAGAGCCCGTGATAGGGCGTAGATAAAACTATTATAGGTAAAACGCCTGAATACAGGGAAATAGCTAATGATAATCGGCATAGCAGGGCCGCCATTCAGAGCAAAGAAGATGCAAAGGGATTGTACTAAAAATATATTAAAAGGGCTGTTAAAATAAGTTAGTATAAAAGGAAAAGCGATAACACAAGGAATTAAAACAGCCACTTTAAATTTGAGGAGATTGAGGGGGTATATTCTACAGCTTAGAATGATAAATAAGAGAAAGCTGAGAACCTGAACAATCGATACGATTAAATTGTGGTGAATAATTTGATCAGGTGTATATCCAAAGCTCTCTTTCAATAGTGTACCACCATACATATAAGAAAAATAAAAGAAAACAGGCCAGCCACATTGAATAAAAAAACAAGCTAAAGTGGTTTTTTGATTAACTTTTTCCTTTTCTAGAGAGGAAGTTACTTTTAGCAAGGAAGTTGCCTTTTCTAGTCCATCATGAGAAGCCTCTTCCACTACTTTTTTTATACGTCTTTTCATATCAGAGAATTCGGGTGTTTCTCGTAATCTTGTTCTGGCAATGACACCTATTATTGCAATAATAGCACCAAACCAAAAAGCATAACGCCAATTAAAATTAGAAATAGTAACAATAGATCCTATGATAAGAGCCCCCATGGCTCCTAAGGCGGAAGATAGACCAATAAATCCAACAATAGGATAGCTTGCGGGTGGTTGTAAAATTTCTGTTAGATAAATTTCAGCTCCTATAATTTCTCCCATAGAAGAAAGCCCTTGGAGCATTCGACATGTAAGCATGAGCCATGCAGCAGTAATGCCTATTTGAGAGTAAGGGAGAAGTGTCGCCATAATAATGCAAGATGTTGCCATTGTTAGCATGGTTATAATGACGGTGGTTTTTCTGCCTATAAAATCTCCAATATATCCAAAGAGAAGAGCCCCAATTGGTCGCATTATATAGGTAGAACAAAAAGCAAAAGCATATAAAAGGGCGGCTGTTCTTTCATCTGTTTTTGGGAAAAATAGCTCGTTTAAAAGAACGGCCATATGCACATAGAGCATTAAATCAAAATATTCGAGAAAAGTCCCCATTTGAAGCAAGATAGTAGCTTCTGTTTGATCTTGTCTTAATGCTGGAAAAAATTTTGCCATTATTTTTCTCTCTGCATTATTTAATGATTATCAACATGGAACAGCTACAATATTTTTTTGCACATGTATATTATTACTTTTAACTTGATCCTTAACGCATTGATGAATTTTGGGTTTACTGAGATTTTCAAAATGAAGAACAGCCCATAAAAACCCTATAGTGATGGGCATTATGATAAATAGGATTCCCCAATATCCAAGAACCTCCATTAAATATATAGATCCAAAAGAAGTAATAACATACATAAGTGCTCTTGTCGTAGCGTAGATAAAGCTCGTGTAGGTAAAACGCTTTAAAATTGGGAAGTTTATTACTAACGCGCCT
>CAYUAL010000086.1:0-6638 GCA_964442815.1 uncultured Alphaproteobacteria bacterium
CTTTCTCCGTGGAAACTCTTGTTTCTTCTTTCTCACATAAATCGGCTAAAGTAATGGAATGAAGAAAAGTATGAATCTTACTCCCTAATTCTTCCCATAAATGATGAGTTAAACAGCGGCTTCTATTGCGCATACATCCGTTATGAGATCCTGGGGTACACCGTGTCGCATGTAAAGACTCTCCAACAGCTTCCATAATATCCGCAATGGAAATTTCTGAAGCCGGCCGCCCTAGGACATATCCTCCGGAAACTCCACGTACACTGAGAACAAGATCATGTTTCTTTAACTTAGAAAACAATTGCTCTAAATATAGAGGAGATATTTCTTGCTGAGATGCAATATGGGATAAGGATAAAGGTACCTGATCTTGCCCCTGCTTTGTATGGAGGGCAAGCTCAATAAGTGCCATTACGGCATAACGTCCTTTGGTACTAAGCTGCATATGAATACCTTTTATCTCATGCACATTGTATACAATATCCGACTAATTTAATCAACATTAAGTGTATTTGATATAAAAAATATGTAGCAAATAGATTCTTGCCTATGCTATGAGACACTTAAATATTTAACTAGAGGTTCTTATGTTCTATAAAAAGATATATCTATTTTTATTACTAATTTTTTCTTTTGCAGTTTCTCTGCATAAAATTTATGGGACAGAACCCTTCGAAGAAAATGCACAATTTAGAAGGACAGCTGCACAATCTCCCATCTTTCTAGAATACCATCAGGAGACTGATTTCCATGATAAAGTATACAGTGGGAAACGTCCTGGTTTTAAAATTTTTACTTATGATGAAAAAGTAGAGAATCGTAAGGAAGTTGGATATATCATCGTAGCTAATATGAGTATGCTTGCACCAGTTCTTGATATAAGTTGGCTTAGAATTAAAGAAGAATACCAGGGAAAAGGCTATGCTACCGAAGCCATTAGAACCGTTATGGGAGTTTATAGAGTAAGACAGCCAAAATTTTTTCCACGCGCTACACATTTCTTTTTTTCTACAGGTGAAACTAATAAAGCGATGATTAAAATTGCTCAAAAACTTGGCTTTGCATCTTCTGAGAAATTACCTTATATACGTGGAATGCTTCGTTTTGAAAAATTAATTACTGATAAAAGCTAAAAATTATTATCTTGTTTAGTTTCTGCTTTCATATTAATTTTAAATAAAAGTCTAAGTATACTTTTTCAACTTATAATAAAGAAAGGACTTTAAAATGATATACGCAGGTTTTTGGAGACGTTTTATTGCATTTGTTATAGATAGTTGTATCATTCAATGTATATTGCTTGTCGTTAGAAAAATACTTCCTATTGATATGACAGTAGACAGGTATTTTATTAAAGGAGAAGATATCTCTGATTCTTTTTCCATTACTTCTTATCAAGTAACCTACCCTGAAGATGCAGAAAGTATTCTAGCTTCCCTTTTAATGATTGCTATTGTGTGGCTATACTACGCCCTTTTCCAGTCTTCCAAGCATCAAGCTACACCTGGCATGAAGCTCTTTAAGATGCAAATAACGGATTATACTGGCAATAGGATTTCTTTTGGCCAAGCTACTTTAAGATATTTTGCTTCTTGGTTATCAGGTCTTATTTTTGGTATTGGGTATCTTATGATTGCCTTTACGCCTCGTAAACAAGGACTTCATGACTATATCGCTAAAACGCTTGTTATGAAGAAATAATCTGTTTAATTAAAGCAAGCAAAAAAAAGAGAGCCTTGGAGGCTCTCTTTTATCTAAACTTTTTTTCTCTATTCACTTAATAAAAGATAAATAGAGTTTTTCTTATTTTTTCCTTCCTTTTTTACCAACAGAAGAGTCGCTTGCGCTCTGAGAGGAAGACTTTGTCACAGGGGCGCGAGCAGCTGCAGCGGCTGCTCTTATCTGATCTGCTTCTTGTCTTTCTTTTCTTCGTACTTCTTTTTCACGAGCTGCTTTCTCTCGAGTTTCTTGTTCTTCTCTCAATCGGGCAAATTCTGCTGCTGCGGCTCTCCCACGATCTTCTATGCGGGCTTTTTCAGCTGCTTCAAGTTCTTTAAGGATCTGTTCTTCAGCTAATTCATTATAAATCGCTACCGCGTAATAATTTAGGCGTTTACCACGCGTTTCATCATCGATCGTATTATCGTTAAGCACATGAAAGTAGGCATTCATACGCAGATCTTGCAGCCATTCCCGATTTTGGAATAGCCGCGGTCTGCAATATTCTGCTGCTATTATGGGCTTAGTAAGATTGTACGTAATATTAACCGTTCCACGTACTTCTATAACAGCAGGTAAGCCTATTAATTGCCCTTCATTTTGAGATAATTGATGCCTCCATTTAGACCTTAATTGAGAGACTCTATCTCTTTTTTGTATCTCTTCCGGTGTATCTTTTAAGTCTTTGACTATTTCATCTACAATTCTTTGGCCTGCATTTCCGACACGACCTGCCCTAGCTTTATATGTATTCTCAGTATGCTCAGCTAGTTTAGAGAGACGGCTATTGTGGTCTCTTGTTCCTGTTTTTACTAGATACGCAATAGCTCGCTGTTCAAAAGCAAGAATTGCAAGTTCAGCATTAAGACACTTTACTTGGTTGTAACGTTGGTCTCTTTCCATACCAGGGGTATAAAAAATCTTTGGTTCTTCTTGCCACCTAGGAATTTGAGCCTCTATTAATGATTTTTGCAATAAATCTTCCCTGTCTTCCTGAGGAATGCCCAAAAAAAGCTCTGAGGAAGCAAAATAAGCAATACGTCCATTCAACCATTCTTCGTATGGTTGATCCCCAATTTGTGGCACAGTATAATCATCCTTTAAGGAAGCACTTGTCGTAGCCTGTTGTCTTGACTGTCCGCTAGAAGTTCCTGCACACCCACGCGTCGCTCTCTCTGCTTCAAACTGATCCATAGCAAAAACGCCTGAAGAAAGGCAAGCAGCTATAACCGCCACGCTTAATGTAATTTTATGTAAATTTTTCATATCTAAAATTCCTATTTTATGTATACCTTTTAGTAACTATAATGCGTAACTGTTACATAGGTACGATAAACTACTACGTCAAGAGCTACGTAGAAAAATAGTATTAAGTATAGGTTTTTTTGATTAAAATTTGCGTTAGTATTGATAATATTTTTTTATATTAGGTTATAAAAAAAGTTTGTTTTACTTATGTAAAAAATAGAAAAACGATTTGAAGAAATAAACGGCTTAATTGAACAAGAAAAAAGAAGAGAGCTATATAGCTCTCTTTTTTATTTAATCGAAATAACTTTTCCACTTGTGAGATTTTTCAGATCTTCAGAATTCAAGCTAAAGACCGCATAAGGTGTACCGGCCGCTGCCCAGATTTCTTTATGGATTAATAAATCTTCATCAATAAAAGTCTCTATTTGTTGAACATGCCCTACAGGGGGAACACCTCCAATGGCAAAGCCTGTTACTTGTTTAGTAAATTCAGCATCTGCTTTTTCTATTTTTTGACCAAGCAAGGCTTCAAGCGCTTTTTCATTAACTCGATTAGCTCCACTTGCAAGGACTAAAATAGGTTTATGGGTTTCTTTCGTACGAAATAACAAAGATTTTACAATTTGAGCAACTTCGCATCCTATTGTGTTTGCCGCCTCTTGAGCTGTTCGGGTGCTGTCTGAAAGTTCAATAACTTTGAGAGTAAGCCCTTTTTTAGATAAGAAATCTTGGATGCTTTGTGCGCTTTTGCTTAAAGATGTGGTCATTTTTTTTCCTCGTAGAGTAGTTGTCATCCCGCGGTTTGACCGCGGGATCCAGAGATCTTTCAGGTTACCCTGGACCCCGCTATCAAGTAGCGGGGTGACAGGTTTTAAACATTAAATCTAAAGTGAAAAACATCTCCATCTTTAACAAGATAATCCCGCCCCTCAAGACGTAATTTTCCTTGGGCTTTTGCCCCTTGTTCTCCCTTACAAGCTATATAATCTTCATAGCTAATGGTTTCTGCACAAATAAATCCGCGCTCAAAGTCTGTATGGATAGCCCCGGCTGCCTCTGGCGCTTTGGCCCCTTGATGTACTGTCCAGGCATGCGCTTCTTTGGGGCCTACGGTAAAAAAAGTAAGTAAATTCAAAAGCTTATAGCCAGAACGAATGACCTGAGACAATCCTGTCTCGGAAAGGCCTAATGTTTCCAAGAAAGCATTTCGGTCAGTTTCTTCTAATTGAGCTGCTTCGGCTTCAATATTGGCAGATATAAAAACGGCTTCAGCCTTCTGTTTCGCTGCATATTCCGCTACTTTCTGGAAGTAGGTATTACCCTGAGAGGCTTCATCTTCTAAGACGTTACAAACATATAAAATAGGCTTTGTTGTTAAAAGAGTTAGATGCTTTACAAGTCCTTGCTCATCTTTTGAAAGAGGAAAACTACGACCTGGATGTCCTGCTTCGAGATGCTTTTTCATTTTTTCCACAAGACTTAAAAGCTGGCGCGCTTCTTCGCCTTCTTTCCCCTGCATTTTTGTTTTTTTGCTTAAGTTTTGTTCACGCCGCTCAAGGCTTTCCATATCAGCAATCATCAATTCAGTCTCGATAATTTCAATATCGCGAATAGGATCTATAGAGCCTTCTACGTGGGTAATATCCTCGTTTTCAAAGCAGCGAACGACATGAAGGATTGCGTCTACTTCGCGAATATGGCCCAAAAACTGATTTCCAAGCCCTTCCCCTTTACTGGCGCCTTTTACAAGACCCGCAATATCCACAAATTCCAGTTGGGTTGGAATGATCTTTTGAGAGCCTGCAATCTGCGCCAAAGAGAATAAGCGCAAATCAGGAACACCAACACGACCCACATTGGGCTCAATGGTACAAAAAGGATAATTAGCAGCCTCTGCCGCTGCCGTGGCTGTAAGCGCATTAAACAGCGTAGACTTTCCTACATTTGGAAGACCTACAATCCCACATTTAAATCCCATCTTTTAATTCCTTTATTTCTTTTGTTGAGGGTTTTGTAAAGCCTCTATAAACGCAGGCATGGATCCTTCTAACCATAGAGGAAAAGCTTGCACTACTTTTTCTACAGCCTCCACGGCTTCTTCTTTATCTGCTTTTGAAAAAGAAGATAACACATAAGAACTTACTTTTGCTTTATCTCCTGGATGACCAATACCTATTCTTAAGCGCCAATAGTCTTTCCCAATGTGTTGTGTAAGAGACTTAAGACCGTTGTGGCCCCCTTCCCCCCCTCCGCGTTTAAGACGGATGGTGCCTACAGGGAGATCCAGATCGTCATGCACCACAATCACATGATCCAAGGGAATTTTATAATATCGCATTATTTCCCCGACAGCAGCCCCAGATAGGTTCATATAGGTTAAAGGCTTTAAAATATAGAACTTTGTCTGTCCTACTGTTTTTTCAGCATACATTCCTTGGTATTTTTTCTGAAAAGGAGAAAAATCGTATTCTTCTTGTAAAGCATTGGCAACCCAAAACCCTACATTATGCCGAGTCTCCGTATATTCAGGCCCGGGATTTCCTAGCCCCACAACAAGGAAAGGAGCAGCAAGGAGAGCTGCTCCTTTAGATCCTCCAGTAAATAGTGAGAATAGGGACATTATGACGCTTTAAAATGTCACCCTGAACTTGTTTCAGGGTCTCAACATAACTAAAAAAGATCCCGAAACAAGTTCGGGATGACATCAAGATGTCACTTCGCAGCTGGTTTATTTTCTGTACCAGCAGCAGCTTCCGTAGCAGCAGCTTCCGCACCTGTCGTTGTTTCTTCTTCAGCCTTTAACCCTGAAGGAGCCACAATGGTAGCAATCGTATAATCACGATTAGCATGCGCTGCTTGAACACCTGCAGGAAGGTTGATACTACCCAAGTGAATACTGTTCCCTATTTCAAGACCATCTAAGTTAATAACAATCTCATCAGGAATGGAATCCGCAGGGCAAGAAAGCTCTATCTCGTGTAAAACTACGTTTAATACACCTCCACGCTTAATACCTGGAGATTTATCTTCATTTTTGAAGTGCACAGGAACTTTAATATTAATGCGGCTTGATTTATCCACACGTAAGAAATCAATGTGCAAGGGCTTATCCGTTACAGGATGCAACTGAACTGCACGAATAAGGGCACGCTGATTTTGGCCATCTACTTTTAGATCATACAATTTTGTCGGGTAATGAGGATCACTGAGCTCTTTTAAGAAAGTTTTCTCGTCAACAGCAACCATAATTTCGCCCTTACCTGCTCCATATAGAATACCAGGTATATTATGCTCTCTCCTTAAAGCGCGTGCTGCTCCTGTTCCGTTTTGGGAACGGGATTTTACTTCTAAAGATACAACCGCTGTCATTACTTTCTCCTTCTTTCCTAACTTTTAATCGAATAAACTCGATACCGATTTTTCTTCACTAATGCGATAAATAGCTTCTGCCATTAAAGGTGCTATAGATAAGACCTGTACCTTCTCGCACTCAAGAACTTTTCCTACTGGTTGAATACTATCCGTTACACTTATAACGGAAAGTGGTGATTTTTCAATACGTTCTATAGCTTCTCCTGATAAAACGCCATGAGTTGAGTACGCTACTATATCGACAGCTCCGGCCTCTTTCAAGGCAAAAGCAGAATTACATAAAGTTCCTGCGGAAT
>CAYUAL010000087.1:0-6528 GCA_964442815.1 uncultured Alphaproteobacteria bacterium
TCCATTCAGGCCTAAAGGGAATAGAGGAAAATTCTTGTTTAGCTAAGGCAGCTGGTCCTTCTTGCTTAGGATCTAGAGGGCGTGCTCCTGAGAGAAGGATAATTTTTGTGTTCTCTCTTATTTTTTTATCTAACGTAGGCCAAAGACTATTCAGAAAATGTAAGCGTTTGCGCATACGGCTTATAAACCCGCCATGAATAAAGATAAAATCATAAGAAGAGGCAGAGGGAAGAATCTCCTCAATAACACCTAATTCTTCTAATATAGGAAGGATCTGGCTTCTTTTATCAGGATACATCTCAGGCATATTCCATCTTTCCTGGCCAGGTTTCCGGAGAAAGTTTTCTTGAGCAAGTTTGTTTAAAGCAAGAATATCGTTGTTATGCGTAATTCCTAAAGCATTAAAAAGCTTTAGTAAGGCAGGGACAGGCTTGTTGTTTTCTATAAGTTTAAAAGGAGACATAAAGAGATACCTAAAGAGTATATTTAGAGATTATACTATTTAATTAAGAGGTTAATATAAAAATTTTTGATAATCTGTAGAGAGTTTAGCGAAGGGAAATATATTATTGTCATTGCGAGGGCCTGAAAGGCCCGCGGCAATCCAGTATAAAGAACCTGGCTACGTAGTAGCTCTAATTGTCATCCTGAACTTGCTTCAGGATCTCTTTGTTAGTGAGATGCTGAAATAAATTCAGCATGACATGTATGAAAAGCTCTAAGGAGCTTTAAGTATTTTACTGGATCACCACGCCTACTCTCGCTACGCTTTCGTAGGCTCGTGATGACATTTTTAGTTAGAATAGACAGATAGGACATCTTAGATATGAAGCAACCTGTCGTATACATCATGGCTAGTAAACGCAATGGAACTCTTTATGTAGGAGTAACAACTGATCTTGTTCAACCTGTATATCAGCATAAAAAAGGTATTACAAAAGGTTTTACGCACCAATATGATTGTACAGAGCTTGTTTACTATGAACTTTTTGGTGATATAGAAAAAGCAATTTCTCGAGAGAAACAAATAAAAGCAGGCTCAAGAAAGAAAAAGTTAGAGCTTATAGAATCTTTAAATCCTGAATGGAAGGATTTGTATTATTTTTTATAATATCGTCACTGCGAGGGCTGATAAGCCCGTGGCAGTCTAGTATAAATACTAGCTGCGTAGCAGCTCATATTAAGTTCTTAAAGCAAAAGAGAGAACACGGGGGCGGTTCTCTAGATCATAATGTGTTTGTAAAACATTATATCCAAAAGATTGGCAGAGGTCTGATAAGCTTTTTTCTTGGGTACTTCCCATTTCAAAAAAGCACCGATGCGTTGGTGCAAGCAACCTAGAAAGATCTTTAAGAATAAGCCTATAACAGTCTAAACCCTCTTTCCCTCCATCCAAAGCCCGTAAGGGGTCAAATTCTCTAACATTAGCCTCTAAGGAGGCTATTTCTTCTGTGGGGATATAAGGCGGATTGCTTATGACAATGTCAAATTGTCCAGTTAAACCTTGTGTCCAAGAAGAGTTTATAAAAGAAACACGCTGAGAAAGGCCAAGAGCCTTTGCATTTTCTTGTGCTTTTGTGAGAGCATTTGGAGAGATATCTACTCCAACTCCCGACGCGTTAGGAAGCTCAGTTAATAGAGAAAGAAGCAAACAACCGCTTCCCGTGCCAAGGTCTAAGATACGTAAGGGTGCTTTTCCCAAGTTGTGGGCTTTTACCCAAGTAAGCACAGCTTCTATAAGAGTCTCACTATCTGGTCTAGGGTCTAAAGTATCTGCATTGAGGGAAAAAGAAAGGCCCCAGAACTCGCGAGTTCCTAAGATACGACTTAAAGGATGGCCTTGAGCAAGTAAGGTAATAGCCTCTTGAAATTTTTCCCATTCTTCTCGTGTAAGAACGTGGTCCGGATAGGCTATGCAAAAGCTTGGATCTTTATGGATAAGAGAGCTTAATATAGCACGACTTTTCTTTAATATTTCTTCTTTAGATAAAGATATATTTTTCTTTTCTGTTAAAAAAACAATAGCCCATTTTAAAGCATCTTGGATAGTTTTAGAAGAATATGAAAGAGATGAATCTATGCAATAAACCATACTGACCTATGCGTTTAATGGTGTTGAAATATTTGTATTTATACCTATATAACATACAAGACGATAAAGATTATTTTACTAAAATTGACCTTATTAGCTTCTTTATATTTAGCATTAATTTGAATATTTAACATTAATTAGAGAATTTTCTAGGAGATAAAAGTGTTTATAGAAATTTTGCTACGAAAAAAGAATTTTTTACATATTTTTTTTTCTTGGATAATTGTGTTTGTAACCATGTTTTGGAGTTTTTATACAGTAGCAGTTCCTCCTCATTTAGTAGAACATGGATCTGACGAAGAAAGACCCTTGCGCAAACTAGCAAAAGTGGTAGGTGAAAGAACTTCATATTTGTCAGTGAAATTAGCCTATCTAGAAGAAGAAAGTGCATCTAACAATGCGAGAAAAGAGTTGATATTGACGTCCCTCTTGGGGATCCCTATCCAGATCATTAAGAGAAAATCTAACACTCATATCCTTTTTCAAGAATGTATAGAATTTATAGAAGAAGAATTAGAATTTTATAAATATTTAGAAAATCAAATCTTAAGAAATGTACGAAATGTTGAAAAAACTTACACAGCAGTTTACAAAATATCTACTATAGCCCTTGCAAAGCTTCAAGGGAGGAAAAAAATCTCCGGAAGCCATGAAGATGAGCATAATACACTAAGAAAGTTGATAAATATCACAGAACCTTTTATGTCGCCAGTATGTAGAAAAACTATGGAGAAGGTAAGGTGCGTAGAAGGAGAGCGCGGAAATATATTTGGTGTTGCTCTAATTGCGGATCAAAAAAGGTTTTTAGAATATAAATATGACAGAATTCAAAAATTCCAAAGAGAACATAAGGATCTTATAGAGCGAAGCAAAGACCTTGAGGAGACTCTTTTGGCGAATAAAAGAGAAGAGATTCCCCTCGAATCTCGTAAAATAATTAGAGCAAGCTTGGATTTGCGTCTTATGGAACATGACTTTACAGAGCTACTTAAAGGAATAGAAACGGTTAAAAAAGAAGCTGATAGGATTAGTCGATCTTCTTCAGAACCTAATAAGCGTAAAAAACAGATTGATAACCTTATAAAGGCAATAGAAATTTTCGAAGAAATATCCGAATTATTGTATAAAGCAAAACAGAATGTAACTCTTCTTAAAATAGCCCTAGGAATAGAAGAGCCTAGTACCAGTAATTCTGACGATGGGGAAAGAGAAAAAACAAAACGTGTAGGAGGTAAAGGTAAAAAGAAGAAAAAAGCAAGAGGTGCTGCATCTAGTGGTGCTAGCAGTAGTGGTGCAGCTGCCGCTTCAGCCGCTACTCCTATTCTAACTTCTATAGTTTCTGCTGCTGATGCGGCCATAGATAGCAGTGGCGCAGCTGCCGCTTCAGCCGCTACTCCTATTCTAACTTCTATAGTTTCTGCTGCTGATGCGGCTATAGATAGCAGTGGCGCAGCTGCCGCTTCAGCGGCGGCTCCTACTCAAGCCTCTATAGTTGCTGCTGCGATAGATAGCAGTGGTGCAGCTGCTGCTTCAGCTGCTACTACCCTAACTGCTACCATTTCATCTTTAATGAGTTCTTCGACTAGCGGAAGTCCAGATAGTGACGCAGCCGCTGCAGCTGCTGGTATTCCAGCAGTAAATGAAAAGCCTAAAGATAAAGAATCTTATGCTGATAGATTACTTCGTGAGCAAGCAGCTCGAGAGAGATTCACAATGTTACTTAGAGATAAGGTTATAGTACCAAAACGTAGTTTGAATGGGGCGATGTATGGAATACTGAATGGAGGTGCCCGAGCTACTTTAGACTTATTTATAGAAAACCCGGGAGCAGAATACGATCATGCGGCTTTTCAAAGGCTTATTATGGGCCTAGGTGGTCGCATTAAGGGTATAGGAGGTTCTGAATGGCGTATTTCTTTGCGCGGTCAAGATGAAAAGATTCATTCTGGTACCTATCATATCCCGCATAATGGCGCTAAGTGTTTAAATCCTATTGCTCGAATGATTTTGTCTTCTTTGTTTGAAAGGGTAGGTCTTATCGAGTTAACGCAGTAGTAAGGGTTTATGCATTAGGTTTTATAAGGCAACATTAATCGGTACAAATTATAGAAGGTATGGAGATTAATAATACCAAGCACAGGAAATACATATTCTAACTTGTCATCCTGAACTTGATTCAGGATCTTGTAACAATAGGGCTTGAGATGCCGAATCAAGTTCGGCATGACATAAACTTATTTCCCGTACTTGGTATAAGGTATCTTTACTGTAATAGTTCTATAACCTAACCCCTTTCACTCTGTGTTAAGGGTTATTTTTATGCCTCTTCTTCTGATATGGCAGAAAGGCGTTCGGCTTGGTCTTCAGAAATAAGAGCCTCGATGACTTCGTCCAAAGCATTGCCTTCTAAGACTTTAAGGATTTTTGCCTTATGCTTTTTCCCATATGGATGCTAAAGGAACTGCCCATAAAGATGGTCCAAAGGGAACAGCATGTTCCCCAGTATACAAAACAATGCCTATAAAGTTTTTGTTTTGGGCCAGATTATTTTGGAACCAAGATAAATGCTTAAAATCATGCATGTTTATCCCAGATCCAGCTTTGATTTCTATTCCCAACAGAGTACCATCGTCTCGTTCTATAAGAAAATCAATCTCTCTATTTTCACGATCTCTAAAGTGATATAGATTGTATAGCCCTTGGCTCACATCAATTTGGGTTGCTAGTTCGTTGTAGACGAAGCTTTCAATTATCTTTCCTGACCTATCACTATCTAAAAGTACTTGATCCTGGCGCCACCTTAATAAAGAACATATCAAGCCACAATCTGTTACAAAAAGCTTAGGCCGGCGTCCTACTCTTTGGTAATCTGTTTTTATCCAAGAAGGGATACGCTCAATAAGATATAAGATCTCTAGAGCATTCATATAACTTTCTAAGGTTTGGCGACGTATAGATAAATGAGTACCAATTGCAGATATATCTAAAAACTTTCCCGACCAAGAACAAAGAACCTTAAATAAATCTTGCATTGCATCATACCGATGAATTCGTGCAATTTCTTTTAGGTCCCGTTCTAATAAAGCTTCTATATAATCTTGATGCCATAGATTTCTTGCTTTTGGAGATAATTTTATTGCTTCTGGGTAGCCTCCTCTAAAGCAATACTCCAAAATCTGCTCTTTATCTTCATAAAAAGATCCAGAGCTAAAATGCTGAGAAAATGCCCGTTCAAGGAAATGAGCCTTAGTTCCCATAATTTCTGCTTGGGTTAAGGTCCTGAGTCTTATTTTTTGTACGCGCCCAGCTAAGGATTCATTAACACTTGGTAATGCGTTAATATTTGCAGAACCAGTTAATAGAAATTGTCCCGAGTGTGTGTGTTCATCTACGGATTTTTTGATAGCTGGGAGTAAAGAAGGAACTCTTTGAATTTCATCGATAATCATTATCCCTTCGGAGTGCTTTACGAACCCGTGCGGATCATTTTCTGCGGCTTTGCTTAACCCAACATCATCTAAAGTTCTATAAATTACTTTCTCTTTGCCTATATTTTTTCCAATATGGTTAGCAAGAGTTGTTTTTCCGCATTGTCTTGGTCCATTTAAAAGCAGAACACGTCGTGTATGCATGGCCTCTAAAATAGAATTTATTTGAAATCTATTGATAAAGTCGCTCATTCCATTATCTTTTTTTATGCAGTTTTTATGCTACCAAGGATCCGCATTTTTATCAATATATATTCCGCAAAATATACAAAATATTACCCGCATTTTTACAAATTTATGGGAAGAAAAGAGTAACAGTTGCTGCTATAACTAGGCAGATTCACATATTTAAAAATCCGCTTACACCATATTAGTTTAAGGATAGTAATTTTTTTTATGCCTCTTCTTCTGACAAAGCAGAAAGGCGTTCGGCTTGGTCTTCAGAAATAAGAGCCTCGATAACTTCGTCCAAAGCGTTTCCTTCTAGTATTTCAGGAAGCTTATAGAGAGTTAAATTGATCCGGTGATCTGTCACGCGGCCTTGGGGGAAGTTATAGGTGCGAATGCGTTCGGACCTATCCCCACTGCCAACTTGGCTTTTACGATTTTGAGCTCGTTCCAGGTCTTGTTTTTGGCGTTCTAATTCATACAAGCGAGCTCGAAGGATCTTGAGAGCCTTGGCCTTATTTTTATGCTGAGACTTTTCATCTTGCTGTTGAACCACAAGACCAGTAGGAAGGTGCGTAATGCGCACAGCGCTGTCGGTTGTATTAACCGATTGTCCCCCAGGACCACTGGAGCGGAATACATCAATGCGAAGATCTTTTTCTTCAATCACGATATCAATATCATCATCAACTTCAGCAATGACATCGAGTGACGCAAAAGAGGTCTGCCGCTTCCCTTGTGCATTAAAGGGAGAGATTCGGACGAGCCGGTGAACGCCGC
>CAYUAL010000088.1:0-6499 GCA_964442815.1 uncultured Alphaproteobacteria bacterium
CTTACTATTATTGACATGAGATATTTATTATGAAAATATTAAAATTGTACAAAAAAGTATTTCATTTATATTTATAAAAAGGAGATTTACACATGACAACTCTTGTAGGAACTCAAACAGAATTTTCCGATGCTTTAAAAAATTTACTTGAACTTGATTTCGATGCTGTAGAAGCCTATGATGCGGCAATTAATCGTTTAGGCAACCAAACTTATATCCAAAAGCTTTCTGAATTTAGAGATGATCATAAGCGCCATATAAAAGAGCTCTCAGATCTTTTGCGCTCTCATAACGAAGAAGTGCCAGAAGGACCAAGCATGAAGCAATGGCTTACCAAAGGAAAAGTCGTTCTTGCAAACCTAGTTGGAGACGATACCATATTGGGAGCCATGAAAACAAACGAAGATGACACAAATACTGCTTATGAACGTATGGCAGAAAGAGAAGATCAATGGGAGGATGCCAAAGATATTATTCTGCGGGGACTCCAGGATGAAAAAAAGCACAAAAGATGGCTTGAAGATACTTTAGCTTAAAAAGATACCAAAGGCTCTTTTATAAAAAGAAAGAGCCTTTGGATAGATATAAGCCAAGTTAAAAGAAAAATCCAACACCTCAAAAGTAATTTTTGCAAGATTTATTCTATAATAAAATCTAGCTTACCATCTTAAAAGAATGGTACCCCAAGTCAGGCCAGCGCCCATCATTTCTAGGAGGAATGACGATAGGCTTTTCGACTTTTTATATTACTTATATTTTTTTAGAAAATATCTTGAAAACTTCAGATTGTATAATTATATGTTTTAGATATGTTTATAAGTTAAATTGATGCAAATTTTGCATAGTATGTTTATAAAAAAGAAATATTATGAAAAATAAATTTAAAAAATTAACAGCTTTAACTTTATTGATAAGCAGTATAACAAGCCACAGCTATGGTATGGACGGACAAGATGAAGGCGCAGCTGCTGCTCCTAGAAATTCTCGTCCTCAGCCCTCCCAAATGAAACAAGCTGTTTTTACGCAAGAAGATGAACATACCGTAGCATGCACGATTACGGTACAGCGAAACAATCCACATAGATCTTCTTTTTATAACTTAGGCCCTGTGCAAACAGCTGACCATTTTGTTCCTTCCTTCGATCCTACTTTATTTACTTCTAATGTTTTCCGATTAAGAGTTATAGGCACTGGTGAATATACTCCAGAGGAGGTATGGCAAGCAGTTCTCCATGCACTTACGCCTCTAGAAAATGGAAATACCCCTAATGGACATGGGTTGCCTTCTATACGTGAGTTAATTCTTGATTTTTATGTATCTTTTCCTTTTTTGAATAATCTAAGTTGTTTAAAGTGTGTAGGTGAACTATTACCTAACTTAAATACACTCACACTTTTACAACAGGACTTTACTCTGTCACTGATGGGCCAACCAATAAACTTAAGAAGCGTTTTTCCTTCCTTACAGAGAATAGAAAACCCGAGTAAACTTTTCTCCTTTGATAGAGATCCTACAACATGCGCAGAATATACCGCATGGATAGCTATAAATCCTGGTATATCGTTTATATTACCACGCTATGTGCAACCCGACACAGATCTTGAAATTAATACTAGATGGGAAGTAGGCGGGGTTTCATTTGATGCAAGCGGTAATACTTTACATTTTCATACTACTGTCTATAGGAGTTCACATGCCTATAGGGGTTCACAATTCCAAATGAAGCTTCCACCTAGTGTTACTTTAAAATTTTGCGTAGATGAAGAGTTTCGTGAGACTGGATCAGATGGATTGTTACATTTTGAAGAAGTGGTCTCATCAAGTAGGACAAATAACGTTATTACAAGTAAGCATAAGGTCCGTCTTTCAGATTTGGTAACAAGCATATATATGCCTGACCTGCTACAAGCTTTTCTTGATGGACGTCAAATTGATATAAGTGACTTACCGGATTCTCACTGTCAAGCCATGAGAGCTAGTCTAATAAGAAACGAAGGCATATTTAGAACCATATATGCAACAGAAGTACAACCTGCACTACAAGGTGAAATAAACGTTCTTGAACATGCTCTGCAAGGGGTGCTTGCTAACGAAATAGCACTAGCTCCCCAGGGCCAGCATTATGACCCGGAATATGATGAAACCTCTCCCTCTCTTGCTCAGTTAATGCTTAGTGCGGTGCTTATTGAAGATAGCAATTTGCGTTTACGCCAATCACAGCAAACCAGCTTTTATGATTATTTACACCATCAGTTAGATACTTTAGATAAAAATCTTTCCGACGTGTAAATAATACCAAGTACAGGAAATAAATATTCTAACTTGTCGTCCTGAACTGACAGATGTCACCCTGAACTTGTTTCAGGGTCTTAGGGATCATGAAGATCCTGAAATAAATTCAGGATGACAATTTATTGAGATGCCGAATCAAGTTCGGCATGACATAAACTTATTTCCTGTACTTGCTATAATATGGTTGGTTTAATCTTAATAGAGGACCTTTTACCATCTTAGAAGAATAGTACCCCACGTCAGACCAGCGCCCATGGCTTCTAAGACTATGAGGTCATGTTCTTTAAAACAGCCTCTCTTAACACCCTCCCAAAGAGCTAGAGGGATAGATGCTGCAGACGTATTTGCATGGTCTTGAACAGTGATAATCACTTTCTCGGCAGGAATTTGAAGTTTTTCAGCTACGGATTCTAAAATTCGGCGATTTGCCTGATGTGGAATAAGCCAATCAATATCTTGAGGTGTTAGATTCTGCTTCTGGAGCGTATCTTGAATGGAAGCCACCATTTTCTCTACAGCATGGCGATAGACTTCTCTGCCTTGCATAGATACAACGCCTACCGTCTTGGTCGAGGAAGGGCCACCAGTAGATTCTAAGATAGAAGCGTACGTTCCATCCGCATGGAGCGCGCTTTCTATAATGCCTCTGCCCTTAGCGCATTCTTCAGGTACCGCTTCCAGCACGACAGCCCCTGCTCCATCGCCGAACAAAACACAGGTCGCTCGATCCGTCCAATCTAAAAGACGCGAAAACACTTCTGCTCCGATAACCAATGCTCTTTTGGCCATTCCGCCTTTTAAGAAAAGATCAGCCGTAGCAAGAGCATAGACAAAACCGCTACATACGGCTTGGATATCAAAAGCAATACTACAAGGGGGCACGCCTAAAAGCTTTTGGATATAAACCGCGGTGGAAGGAAACGTTTTATCAGGGGTTGTCGTTGCACAAATAATCAAATCAATATCTTTGGCTTCAATTCCTGCATTCTCAAGAGCTGCTTTTGCTGCATTAGCTGCAAGATCAGATGTTGCCTCCTCTTCGGCTGCTATATGACGAGAAACAATACCCGTTCGCGTAAAAATCCATTCATGGGAGGTTTCGACGGTTAAAGATAACTCCTCATTCGTAACGCATTTTTGTGGAACATACCCTCCGCAACCCTGAATGATAGAGACATTTGCCATTACTGCGCCTGCTTTACTTCTTGAGAAGTACCCTCTTTAGCAGGCATAGGGGCAAGATCCTGTTCTTTTTCTGCCAACAAGAAAGAGTCTATAAAGTCTTTTAATTTAGGCGCTTCTTCTTCAATTTTTTGTTTAAATCCGTGGGATACCATATCAATACCCACACTGATAGCGCTTGCAAATCCTACAGCATCGGTAGATCCATGGCTTTTTATGGCTATACCATTTAATCCTAAAAAAATAGCACCATTATAGCGGTTAGGATTCATCCGTGCTTGCAAAACCTTAAAAGTAGGTCTCGCTACTAGGTAACTTAGCTTTGAAAAAAGGCTGGAAGAAAATGCCTCTGTTAAGAAATGTTTTAAAAGACGCGCTGTCCCTTCTATGGTTTTAAGAGCCACATTGCCTGTAAAACCGTCCGTTACAATGACATCCACTGTTCCTTTGCCTATATCATCTCCTTCCACAAAACCATGGAAGTTAAGAGTCTTATAAGATTTTAGAATTTCAGCAGCTTCACGAAGGGTTTGGCTTCCTTTAAGCTCTTCCTCTCCCACATTTAAAAGGCCCACGGAAGGATGATCAATTCCTAGAACATCTGTTGCAAATAAAGATCCCATTAAGGCAAATTCTACCAAGTTCACAGCATCGCATTCGATATTCGCCCCAAGATCCAACATCACAGATTCAGACCGCTGCGTAGGCAGATAGGTTGCAATAGCAGGCCGAGAAATTCCTGGGATCGTCCGCAGCATAATTTTGGACATGGCCATATAAGCGCCTGTATTCCCCCCGGAAATAACGCCATGGGCTTTTCCTTCCTTCACTGCCGCAATAGCAAGTCCCATGCTAGACTCTTTAGCCATACGAATGGCTTGGGAGGGTTTCATATCATCTGTAATAGTAACGGAAGTGGGTACAAACGTAGAAGCTTCTTCTAAGCTTTTATGTTTCTTGAGTAAAGGCAGAACTTTTGCTTCTTCTCCAAAGAAAATAAAACGCACATGTGGAAAACGCGCATGTGCCGCAGCTGCCCCTTCTACAACAGACTGAGGAGCCTGACTTCCTCCCATCGCATCTAGAGCCAATGTGATAGTATCTTGCACGCTTTACCCCACTTATCCCTGTTTGTAAATAAAGGTGTAAAAAAGGCTTTTATATATAAAATCCAATGGGTTATGCAGAAGCTTGTTCTTGTTTTTCGGCGATAACAGAACGTCCGCTATAGTGGCCGCAAGAAGGGCATACA
The DNA here is from genome assembly GCA_964442815.1 of uncultured Alphaproteobacteria bacterium. Classification (GTDB taxonomy): domain Bacteria; phylum Pseudomonadota; class Alphaproteobacteria; order 16-39-46; family 16-39-46; genus CAYUAL01. Next base: position 4,728 of record CAYUAL010000088.1, read on the forward strand.
TGATGGGGAAGCTTCAATTCTCCACAGTTAGAGCACTCTCCACAAGCCGTAGGCTTAAGAGCATGATGGGAACGACGCATATTTTTGCGAGATTGAGAGGTTTTCTTCTTTGGAACTGCCATGGTAAAAACTCTTAAATGTACATTTGTATGTTACGAATATCTGACTGTGTCAGTACCTTATTTTCTTAAAAAAGGCAAGGTGTTTCATAAAGTCATCCTCGGGCTCGACCCGAGGATCTCTAAATCGAGGAGATTCTCGCGTCAAGCGCGAGAATGACTCTGTTATTATGATTACGCCTTTGCTTCTTCTGCCGCAGTTACTTCTGTTGTAGGCGCTTCTACAGTCGCTACTTCTGGAGCTGCAACTTCCTGCTCGACTTCCATAGCCGCTGCCTCTTTCTGTGCTGCAGTACCTGCATTAGAAAGCCAGAAAGCCTTTTCACGGATACGTGCACTCTTACCTGTACGACCACGCAAGTAATAGAGCTTTGCGCGGCGCACGTCACCTTGGCGCACAACTTCTACGTTGATGAGAGGAGAATACAAAGGAAACACACGCTCTACGCCTTCGCCATAGGAAAGCTTACGAACAGTAAAGGAAGAATTCAAAGACGCATTTTTGCGTGCAATACAAACGCCTTCAAAAGCCTGTACACGCTTGCGATCTCCTTCGACAACGTTCACAAGAACGCGTAATGTATCCCCTGCCTTAAAATCAGGGATCTTTTTGGAGGCTGTCAGCTTTTGACGCTCAGCTTGTTCTAACTTTTGAATCGTGTTCATCATACTCACCTTTTCTCTAAACCTACTTTTCGTTCTTTCTATGGGCTTTAACCCATTCTTGCCATAAATCAGGCCTTTTGTGTTGCGTTACCTCTTGTGCTTTGGCGTGACGCCAAGTCCGAACAGCTTCGTGATTACCAGAGGTCAAAACGCTTGGAACCTCAAGCCCTAGCCATACACTAGGGCGCGTATACTGAGGATACTCCAAAAGCCCATCTTCAAAACTTTCTTCTGATAAAGAAGCTTCTGTTCCTATAACACCAGGTAGCAGTCGAATGCAAGCCTCAAGTATCACATAAGATGCAACTTCTCCTCCGCAAAGCACATAATCCCCTATGCTCAGCTCGGGAATATCATAATATTCCAGGAATCTAGCATCAACACCCTCATATCGTCCACATAAAAGTATAACGCCTTCTTCTTGGCTTAAATCATAGGCTTTTTTTTGAGAAAATACTTCGCCTCGAGGGGATAGATAATAAAAAGGTCGCTTTCTTTTTTGCTCGGCATCTTTTTCTTTAATAGAGAGGTAAGCTTTCTCTAGAATATCCGCCCGCAAGACCATCCCTGCCCCGCCGCCATAAGGTGTATCATCGACTGTCCGATGCTTATCCTCGGTAAAGTCTCGTATATTGACAGCATCCAGCCCCCATATCCCCTGCTGCGCCGCCTTACCTGGAAGTGTATAGGCCAACGGCCCCGGAAACATCTCGGGGAATAAGGTCAGAATTGTGGCCTGCCACGGTTTTTGCTTAGGCTCTTTCATAAACAAATCACTTTTCATCGTATCTTGCGTTTTTACTTTATTACGCGGTGTGCAAGTTTTTAATGCCTTTATAACTGTTTGAAGAAAAGAAAGAGGTCATTGCGATCCGCCGAAGCTCAAGCTGAAGCGCAATGGCGCGAAAGCGGAGCAAAGGCGTGAGAAGCAATCCAGGATAAAAAGTGCTGCGTAGCAGCTCTATATAAATATAGAGAGCTCTAAAG
>CAYUAL010000089.1:0-6379 GCA_964442815.1 uncultured Alphaproteobacteria bacterium
TCAAACCTTCTCCTCAGGTAGGAGAGCGTGTTCTCACCTCTAATCAGGGAGGAGGAGCTTTTCTTTTTGGTATACCTGTGGGTATCTTAGAAGCAGATAAGGAATCTCCTGATGTCTTGCGAGTGCGGCCTTTTGTAGATTTTAATAGGCTTTATTATGTAGGGATCCTAAAATCTATCCAGCCTTTGATAGATGAAGCTACTTTACCTAAAGAAAAGGAAAGCGATTTTTAGTTTATAAGCAAATAAATATACAAAATGTTTTTATCTACCTCTTCTTTTCCGGAATTTGAAGAACAATCTACTTGGAAAAATAAATTTGTTTTTTTTCGGTTTGTTTTTCCGTTTATAACGATTTTTTTTAGTAGTTGGTTAGGTTTTTTAAGAATTCCAGGACTTTCGTCTATATCTCCTGACTATGGTTTATGTGTTCTTTACTTTTGGACGTTATATCGTCCTGATCTTGTCCCACTTAGTCTTTTATTAGGGATCGGAGTTCTAATAGATATAGTAAGTGGTGGGGTAATTGGGAAAACGCCTTTTTTATGGTTTTTAGTTTATGGAATTATTCTTTCTCAAAGACATTTTTTAATAAAAGCCAATTTTGTTTTGCTTTGGGCGGCATTAGGCGGTCTTTTTCTATTAGAGCATGGCGTAGAATGGATTAGCATTTGTTTATTTAAGCACAAGGAAACTTCTCTTGTTCCGTTTTGTATTAGTTTTTTACTGACTCTGGGTGTATATCCATTTATAAGTTTTTTATTAAGCAGAGTACGAAGTATATTTTCTTTGTCTCTATCAGATACATCTTTGTAAGAAAATGCCTAGAGAAAGAGAACAAGAGGGTTTTACAAGGCGTGCCTTTGTTTTAGGAGGGATGCAAGTTAGCTTGCTTGCTCTTCTTGTTGGTAGGCTAGGGTTTCTTCAGCTTTTTAAAGGGTCTTATTATCATCTTCTTTCTGAAGAAAACCGCTTAAGTATGCGTGTTGTGGCTCCTACTAGGGGGCGGATTTTAGATCGTGCAGGAACAATTCTTGCTTATAATACCAAAAGTTTTCGGACGATCCTAATCCCTGAAATTATAATAAATCAAAAAATTTCTGTACAAGAGCATCTTCAAACAATAGCACCTATCCTTGATCTTTCTGAAGAAGAAATCGAGCGCATTTTAAAAGACGTAAAGAAAAAGCCTAAATTCTTGCCAACCATATTAAAGGAAAATATTCCCTGGGAAGAAGTTGCACGACTAGAATTATTACTAGTTGATTTACTTGGTGTGCAAATAGAAGAAGCTCAAAGGAGGGGATATACCTTCCCAGATATATGTGCCCACATTGTAGGATACATAGGGATGCCTTCTGATGAGGACATCGAGGAAAGTCCTTATTTAAATCAGGCAGGGATGAAAGTAGGTAAAGCAGGCATTGAAGCAAAATATGAAGAAAGCCTAAGAGGGGAGACAGGTATCCAACAAATTGAAGTCAATGCACGAGGACGCAGTGTTCGAGAGGTTTCTTTTACGCCTCCTATAGTAGGCCAAGATTTAGTTACGACTTTAGATGCTCAATTACAAATCCTTTTAATGCAAGAGCTTTCTCAGTTTCCAAGCGCGGCTGGTGCTTTGATGGATATTACAACAGGAGGTATCTTAGCCTTAGGATCTACTCCTTCTTTTGATCCCTCTCTTTTTTCTGGACCAATTCCAAAAGATAAATGGCAAGAGATACAGCAAAATTCCTTAAATCCTTTGATTAACAAGGTGACAAGTGGCCTATATTCTCCTGGATCTACATTTAAAATGTGCGTTGCATTGGCAGCATTGGAGAAAGGAATCATTACCCCCCAAACTTCTTTTTTCTGTCCCGGATTTTTGTACTTTGGTGGTCATAAGTTTCATTGTTGGAAGAAGGAAGGCCATGGAAGTGTGGCTTTAAAAAAAGCAATTCATCATTCTTGTGATATCTATTTTTACGAGATAGGACACAAAGTTGGCATAGATGCTATTGCACAGATGGCTAATAGGTTAGGGCTGGGGAGAGGATCTGGGTTGGATTTAAAAGGCGTGGAAACGGGAAAAACTTAATCAAAAATGGCATCCAGGAGAGACTCTTGTGGCTGCCATTGGGCAAGGATACGTGTTATCTACCCCCTTGGAGTTATTATGTATGACCGCGCGTCTTGCAAATGGAGGATATGAAGTTTTTCCTACTCTTATCCCTCAAGAAAAAAAAGACCTAGTAAGTCTAGGAATAGATCCAACGCATCTTTCTCTTGTATTAGAAGGTATGGCAGCTGTATGTAATGAGCCTGGTGGAACTGGTTATAGATATCGCATTACGGAACCAGGGTTTGAAATGGCAGGAAAAACAGGTACATCTCAAGTAAAAAGGATTACACTAGCTGAAAGGGCACAAGGCGTTAAAAATAAAGATTTAGCTTGGCACTTGCGTCATCATGCTCTTTTTGTTGGGTATGCACCTTTATATTCTCCTCGGTATGCCATGTGTGCTGTTGTAGAGCATGGAGGAGAGGGAGGTATTGTGGCAATTCCCGTTGTACAGAAATTACTCCTTGCTGCTCAAAAAGGAAGCTAAGATACAAAATATTAGAATTTAGGAAAAGCAAAATGGATTCTTTTTTTTCTTTCCAGATAGGGCCGTTTCTTAAAAATCTTCGATGGTCTTTTATTTTTTTAGTTATGATCATTGCAGGGATTGGCTTTGCCATGTTGTATTCAGCCGCGAATGGCAATTGGATGCCATGGGCCTTTCCCCAAATATTACGTTTTTGCGTTGGTTTTATCTTAATGATTATTGTTGCTTCTATAGACGTGCGATTATGGCAACATTGGGCTTATCCTTTTTATGGGGCGGCTTTATTTTTGCTGTTATTAGTAGAGGGCATTGGAGCGATTGGTATGGGCGCTCAGCGATGGATAAGTTTGGGCCCTATTTCTTTACAGCCTTCTGAGTTGATGAAAATCGCACTTATCCTTGTGCTTGCGCGGTATTTTTCAGGACTTCAGCCTGAAATGGTAAAGAAGCCTTATTATTTAATCCTTCCTTTATTGCTGGTAATTATTCCTACTTTACTTATGGTAAAGCAACCTGATTTAGGGACGGCTCTTTTATTTGTGATGATAGGAGTTTCTATTTTTTTTCTAAGTGGTGTGCCTTTACGATATTTTATAGGAGTAGGGGTTATTATAGCAGCGGCTCTTCCTGTTGCATGGCATTTTCTGAAGCAATACCAAAAAAATCGTATTTTGACCTTTTTGGAACCTGAACGAGATCCTTTAGGTTCCGGATATCATATTTTACAATCGAAGATTGCTTTAGGTTCTGGAGGGTTATTTGGGAAGGGATATTTGCAGGGAACACAAAGCCATTTAAATTTTCTTCCTGAAAAACAAACAGACTTTGTATTTACTATGTTTACAGAAGAATTTGGCTTTATAGGAGGGTGTACGTTAATAGCTCTTTATATTCTTTTATTAGGCATATGTTTTAAGATAAGCTTAACAGCAAAGTCTTATTTTTCTAAATTGGTAGGTTTTGGGATTACAATGACGCTCTTTATATATGTATTCATTAATGTTGCTATGGTAATGGAGCTTGTACCTGTTGTTGGAATCCCGCTCCCTCTTGTTTCTTATGGAGGAACAGCTCTCTTAACTCTGCTTCTGAGTTTTGGACTTTTATTAGGGATAGATCTACAAAGGTATAGAAGAGTTTAGTTTACAAAACAGCGAATACCTTGCTCTGTTAAGATATAATCTAATTTTTCATCATGTGGTTCTGGAAAACAAGAAGGAATTTCCTGGCATGTATACCCTAAGCCTATGGCAATAACTTTCTTTTTTGCACGTAGTACTTCTAAAGTAGCATCATAAAAACCACCTCCATAACCAACGCGATTTCCTTGGGCATCAAAACCCAATAAAGGAACAAAGACAATATCAGGAAGCACAATGTCTTTTTGAGCGCTTGGCTGCATAAGGCGAAGGGTACTTGAAAAAGTAGTGCTCAAATCTAAGGAATCAGAAGATGCCCACTTACGAAAAAGGAGAGGTTTTAAGGGATCTTCAATACAAGGTAAGGCACATATATGATTTTGTTCATGAAGATGGAACAAAAGGGGGCGACAGTCTACTTCCTCAGATAAAGGCCAATATCCAGCTATTATATGGGAAGGGCTAACTGAGATAGAATTTTTAAAAAAAACAACTAAAGACTCATTTAAGCTTTTTAAAAATTTAGGACCGCATTTTTGTATGAAAAGCCGTCGTTTAGTTTTTAATTCTTCTCGTAGAGATTTTTTGTGCGCAACAGGATCCATTAAGAATAATTTTTTACAAGGGAAGGATTATGAAGTAAGTACAGACAACATAAAGGCCACCTAGGTCGTTACCCGCATGTATCATCTTGTGGCCCTTTCAATAAGGGGGAAACCATATGCAAAAACCAGGGCTTTTGCGGGGACAGCCTCCATACACTAAAAAAACATCGGCCCCTGGGATAAGAGGTTAACGTGCCTTGTAGCCTTGATAGGATAGTAGGATATACTTTTAAAAACTGCAAGTCTTTTCCCGGTCATGGACAAAGAAAAAAAGAGCTAGATCATTAAAGCTACTTAGCATAAAATTATAGAGTAAATAGTGCATAAAAAAGGAAAAATAATTAAAATGAGAGATTTTGGATTAACTCTGCTATTAGGCTTTTTATATTTTGCGTTTTTCATAAATCCAGTTGTGGCGCAGGGCTGCGGTATGTGTGAGACTAACTTATGTCCTATGAGTTGTTTTACTAATGTAATAAGTTTGGAAGAGCTTGCAGTAGATAAAAGGGTGATATATTCAGTAAAGTGCGGAGATTGTATGGAAGATAAAAAAAACCTTCCTATCCCATGTGCAACAAGGTGTAATCTTGGTCCACTTTCTACACATTCAAGATAAAGAGACCAAAAAAGGGAAATAATCGAAATGTTTAAAGCTAGGGTATCTTTTTTAATAGGAATGTTTGCTTTTATTTTTATGGCAGATATTGGGGTGGCAAAATTACTTACAGATTGTGAATGCTATAATTGTACCTCAGGAGGAGTAGGGTGTTCACCAGAGTGCTATCAACAATGTATAGATACTGTTTGTAATTGTTTTGATTGCTTAAAAAAGAAAAACTGTTCAAAATATCCTAGTTGTGCCAAACAATGCGTGTCTTTAACTCCATCTCTAGGAAGTAAGTTAGATACTACCTTGGAAGATAAAACAGCAAATAAATAAGCAAGTTTTTTGCTAATAACGGCCAAGGCTGAGAAGCATTTCCATATCCATTTCCCAAGGGAAGACGATCCAAGCATTGATTTCACTTAGGAAAGTATCTACGAACATTTTTCCATGGGATTTTGCGTACATGCAGGCATAATGCGCCTTGGGCAGACGAGAGCGCACAGCCTTAATTGTATTGCCTGTATCTACTAAGTCATCGATAACTAACCAACCTTCTCCATCTCCTAAAGAGGTGGGAAGATCCTTGAAGAGGGTTAAATCTGTTTGCTGATCTGTTTTATCATCATAACTGGAAAAACAAATTGTATCGATTAAATGGATATGTAATTCGCGTGCAACCACAGTAGCAGGGAAAAGCCCTCCGCGCGCAATAGCAATAATCCCTTTCCAATCTTTTTTAGGAAGGTTCCAGGCTAAGGCTCGCGCATCTCTATGAAAGTCATGCCAAGATACATAAAATTTTCTAGGCTCTGTAGGGGGTATTTCTAGCGAAGAGTTATCCATGATGAGAACGTCTTTTAGAAGATAAATTGGAGGATTTTTCGATGGAGGGAGAAGCTTTTTTTTCTATTTTATATTTACGGTATTTATATATTCCAAATCCTCCAAGGATAAGAATGCCAAGACCAATGGCAAGATAAATTTGGTATTCATGAAAAGCCTTAATGAGGCTTTCTAGTATGGTAGCAAAAAGATATCCTACGGCACTTATAACAACTGCCCAAATAGCCGCCGATATGAAAGTAAGGGAGGTATATCGCTTGAAATCAAGATTACTTGCACCTACAACAATGGGGGTAATAGTACGAATTCCATATATGAATCGAAATCCCATTATAAGCCAATAATCGTATTTCTTTAGAAGGGTAAAAGCACGGTCTGCTTTCTTCTGCCAAAAAATTGATTTATTGATGAGAGAGTTCCCTCCTATGCGGCCAATGGTATATAAAAGCTGATCGTGAATGAGAGCACCAACAAATGAGACAATCATTACCATGGGGAGAGAAAAATAACCAAAGTAAGCTGCTCCTCCTGCAAGGAGAAGAATACTTTCTCCTTCAATAAGTGCACCGATAATGAGGACCCAGTACCCATA
>CAYUAL010000090.1:0-6369 GCA_964442815.1 uncultured Alphaproteobacteria bacterium
TTGACCCCTTTCCCTCCAAACGGTAAGGATAATGCATTATTATATTATCTTTAACAGGTAGCTTTATAGACCATGCACCAACCTTTAGATTTTGAAAATCATATTACGGAATTGGAAGGAAAAATCGAAGAACTTCGACATCTTTCTAGTTCTAAGGATGTCAACATTGCTGAGGAAATTGCACGTCTTCAAAAGAAAACAAATAAACTTCTTCATCAAACATATGCCTCCCTTACTCCTTGGCAAGTTGTTCAAGTTGCGCGCCACCCTGGTCGCCCCCATTGTGTAGACTATATAAAAGAATTAATTCAGGATTTTACACCTTTAGCCGGAGATCTTTTGTTTGGGGAAGATGCTGCCATTGTAGGAGGTCTTGGACGCTTTAAAGGACAAAGCCTTATAGTTATGGGTCATGAAAAAGGGCATGATACAGAAAGCCGTATGAAACATGGTTTCGGAATGCCCAAACCAGAAGGATACCGCAAAGCCCAACGCCTTATGCAGCTTGCTAACCAGTATCGTCTTCCTATTCTTACATTTATTGATACAGCCGGCGCTTATCCTGGTGTTGAAGCAGAAGCACGCGGCCAAGCAGAAGCCATTGCACGATCTATAGATATTTCCTTGGAAGTAGATGTTCCCATAATTAGCGTTGTTATCGGAGAAGGTGGATCAGGAGGAGCCATTGCTATCGCTACTGCCAATCGAATCCTTATGCTTCAACATGCTATTTATTCCGTCATTTCTCCTGAAGGATGTGCCTCTATTTTATGGCGCAGCCGAGAAAAACGGGAAGTTGCTGCTGAAGTATTGCGCTTAACAGCGCAGGATCTTCTCTCTTTAGGTGTTATCGATGAAATCATCCCTGAACCATTAGGGGGAGCTCATAGAAATCCAACGGAAACCATTAAAACTGCAGGCCAATATATTGAAGAAACCTTACAAAGCCTCTCTCGCTTCTCTTCCCAAGATCTCAAAAAACTGCGCCGCGAAAAATATTTAACGATGGGCACCACTTCTCTTTAAAGATTAAATGTCATTCCGCGGCTTGACCGCGGAATCCAGGGGTACAAAAAAGATCTATATTTATATGTTTTTTAGCATAATGTTTGTGAGCTCTAAAGAGCTCAAATTATTATCCTGGATCCCGCCATCAAGTCGCGGGATGACCTTCTCTAGTTATAGAGATAAGATATGCGTTTCTTATATCAAACTGGCGTTAAGATTAGGTAAATATAGATGAAACGCTTTCTTGTGTTTCTTATTGGAAGTTTCTTCAGCCTTCTAATTCTTGGCTTTATAGGCGCTTTTCTCCTATTTTCCTACTACACTCAAGACCTCCCAGACTATAAACAGCTTTCAACTTATGATCCCTCTGTTGTTACTCGTTTATATGCAAATAATGGCCGATTATTTGGAGAATATGCAGAAGAAAGACGTGTTTTCCTACCCATATCCCATATTCCCCAACATATTATTAATACTTTCCTAGCAGCCGAAGATAAAAATTTTTATTCTCACCAAGGTGTCGATCTAAAAAGTATTATAAGAGCTATCGTTCAAAATCTTAAGAAGATCTCTTTAGGTAAGCGTCCCACAGGAGCTTCTACTATTACGCAACAGGTTGCTAAAAACTTTCTGCTTACTAACGAAGTAAGTCTTTCTCGTAAAATTAAGGAAGCTATTCTTGCTTTCCGCTTAGAAAAAGCATACAGCAAAGAAAAACTCTTAGAGTTATACTTGAATGAAATTTATCTAGGAGGAGGCGCGTATGGAGTTGCTGCAGCGGCTCTTTATTACTTTAATAAATCCCTTGATGAGCTTACGATAGCGGAAGCCGCTTATCTAGCCTCTCTCCCCAAAGCACCTAATAGTTACCATCCTATTCGAAATAAAGAAAAAGCCCTTGCTCGCCGTAATTGGGTTATTGATCAAATGATAGAAACAGGTGTTATTACACCTGAACAAGGCGCTCAAGCTAAAGAAGAACCTTTAGAAGCGCACTTTTATACCCCTCGTAAAAATGGGATTAAAGCAGATTTTTTTGCAGAAGAAGTACGCCGCAAAGTTATTGAGCAGTTTGGCGAAAAAGAACTTTATCAAGGTGGTCTTACCATAAAAACAACTTTAGATCCCCGTTTACAAGAAATAGCCGAACAGGTCCTCCGACAAGGACTTATTAACTATGATAGAAGGTTTGGATATCGAGGACCTTTTAAGCACATTGATATTAATACTGCCTCATGGCAAGAACAAATTAAAGCAATCCCAGATCCACCAGCCCTTTCTCCCTATTCTTTAGCTATTGTCTTAGATGTACAAAGCGATAAAGTTGCTATCGGCCTTAAAAATGAAAAAACAGCAACTATACATTTTAAAGATATGGAATGGGCTCGCTCTCCTAAAGTAGGAAAAAATGGATACCCTTATGTAGGACCTCCCTTAAAATCTCCTTCTGAAGTCTTGAAGAAAGGTGACATCATTGCTGTAGAACCTACTTCTCAAGAAAATTCTTATGCTTTAGCCCAAATTCCTGAAATAGAAGGAGCCTTAGTAGCTATAGATCCTCATACGGGACGTGTCCTTGCTTTAGCAGGTGGCTACAGTTTTGAAAAAAGCCAATTTAATAGAGTGACACAAGCTTTACGCCAGCCTGGGTCTGCTTTCAAGATGCTTGTATATTTAACTGCCCTTGAGAAAGGGTTTCCTCCCAATACAAAAATTTTAGATGCACCTGTGGAAATTGATATTGGCTGGGGCCTTGGATCCTGGAAACCTCAAAATACCACCCACGAGTTTTACGGAGAGGTAACTCTTAGACGTGCTTTTGAACGATCTCTTAATGTTGCGACCGTCCAATTGGCAAAAGTTTTAGGCATTAGCCCTATTATTGAGACAGCTATACGTTTGGGTATCAGTGATAAAATGCCTGAGCATTGGGCAACGGTTCTAGGCGCGGGAGAGACAACGCTTTTACGACTTACTACCGCTTTTGCCATTATTGCCAATGGCGGGAAAAAAATTACCCCTACCCTTATTGATCGCATTCAAGATCGTCGAGGTCATACCATTTATAAAGCCGATGAGCGTACATGCCTTGCATGCCTCAAAACGATAGATCCTCTCACGACTCCTCCTCTTTTAGAAGATACACGCACCACTCTTATTTCTCCCTCCGTAGCTTATCAACTTACATCTCTCCTGGAAGGCACCGTAGAAAGAGGCACAGGAAAACGAGCAAAGGTAGAAGGATATCCTTTAGCCGGCAAATCTGGAACATCCAATGATTACAAAGATGTCTGGTTTATTGGATTTAATCCTAACCTAGCTGTAGGTATTTTTGTGGGGTTTGATACACCTCGTAGCTTAGGAAAACATGAAGAAGGAGGCCGTGTGGCTGCGCCAATATTTGGAGCCTTCATGAAAAAAGCTCTTGCAGGCACTGCTCCCATTCCTTTCCGTGTACCTAAAGGCGTACGTTTCAAGAAGGTAAACCTTGAAACAGGTGAAGTTGCAGCAAGTTCAGATAAAAACATTATTTTAGAAGGATTCCAACCTGGAACAGAACCTTCTGAAGGCGTATCTATACCCGTTATCGGGAAAGACTATAATCCTCCCAAGGATTCTTCTTTTTCTGAAGACCTAGAAAAAGATATTCTTCAAGCCGTTGGAGAAAAAGAAAATTCTCTGCCTTTAGAAAAGATCCCCTCAGAAGAGGACATAGGAGAAGCCCCTTTCTTATTAACACCCCCTGATACAGAGAATAAAAATACTACCGGCACTGGCGGCGTTTTTTAGAATTATTATTCAGAAAAAGTAATCTTTTTAAACTTCTGATAGAAGCTGTCACCAATTTGTGGGTAAACCTCTTTCCCCTCAACTCCTCTGACCGCAGGACTATTCATAACTATCTTAGGAAGTGCATACCCACCAAGATCAGTAATCTGTAGAGGAGACATATTGACAATAACATCTTTTCTTTCTTTAACTGTAAGCGTCACCTGCCCCCCTCCATGTGATGCCATCGAAAAATGCAAATGAAGAGGAATCTTAACAGCATAGGCTGCTGTAGGTTGGCTTTTAATTGTAAGATCTGCCACAAGGTCGGGGACATACCCTGGCCTACCGCACACAGAATATGACGTAACAGTTGCGGTAGAGCTTAATTCCATATAAGGTATAGTGAGAACAGTCACAGCATCACAGGAAGATGGATCTTGTGTATAATCAAATTGAATATTTTGAGAAAATCCCTGTAATATAATAGGTTGAACGGAGGTAGAATACATTATGTAGCCCGTAGAGGGCCCACAAGGGGTACTTGTTAGACTTAAAGGCTGTACTTCAGTAGGGTCAGCAGCCTCTAACTGGCTTTTAATACCAGGAATAATATTATTATAATATACCTCAGAAATCCGCCGCAGAATCTCTTCAGGACATCCATAAGCTGCAGAAATTGTTGTAGGAAGGTGAGCAGGCAATGAATGGTCTGTGTATGACAATAGCTTATGAACATAAGAAGTTAGGTTAGATGGGATGAGAGTTTTATATTTATTAATCTTGATATTTTCTTGTGCTTGTGCTTTTTTTTCAAGACTTATTAGGCATACAATACTTAGTACACTTATTTTTATAAATTCTTTTAAACGAAATATCATCATACTTCATGCTTCTTTAAAATTTACTACTTTTAGTAAAAATTACCATATAAGATTTCCAAAATACAGGTAGTACGATAAATAGTACTCTGAGAAGAAGATAAGCTTTAAAACTTTTCTCTAAAAGCCCTTGTGCTTTCTTATATTTTATATAGGATAAAGCTTTCCAGTACTTTAATTTATGGGTTTTTCATGCATCTTTCTAATGATACTGTTTTTTTTGAAAACACAGCTCTTCCAAAGGATAAGGCTTTTTCTATTCTAAAGGAGTCTCTCCATGGAGCTGAAGATGGAGAGCTATTCTTAGAATATACCTATTCTGAAAGCTTCTCTTTAGAAGATAGCCGTATCAAAAGTGCAACCTATGATACGACACAAGGATTTGGCTTACGTTCTGTTGTAGGAGAAACAACAGCGTACGCACATGCCTCTGATATATCGGAAGAAGCTCTAAAACGAGCTTCTCAAACTGTTAAATCTATTATAAAGGGACCAGGGGGTGTTTTTTCTGTTGCTCCCCAAAAAACGAATCAAAAACTTTATACAGACTTAAATCCTCTTTCTGTACAGCCTTTTGATCAAAAAGTACGTCTCCTTTCAGATATTGATGCCTATGGCCGCTCCAAAGACCCTCGCATTAAACAAGTTCTTGCCTCATTAGGAGGAGAGTGGCAGTTAGTTACTATTTTACGACCAGATGGTGCAAGTATCCAAGATATACGCCCCCTTGTGCGCTTAAATATATCTGTAATTGCTGAGGAGAATGGGCGTACAGAGATAGGAACTCATGGGGGTGGAGGACGCATCCTATATGATACCTTTTTTAATCCTTCTCTTTGGAAAGAATATACAGATGAAGCCGTTCGTGTTGCTCTTCTAAATCTTCAAGCCCGCCCTGCACCAGCAGGAGAGATGCCTGTTGTTTTAGGAGCAGGATGGCCAGGTGTCCTGCTTCACGAGGCAGTAGGTCATGGATTAGAAGGCGATTTTAATCGGAAGAAGACTTCTGCTTTTTCTGGCCTTATGGGAAAACGTGTAGCCTCTCCTGGGGTTACCGTTGTTGATGATGGCACTCTACCAGATAGACGTGGCTCCCTAAGTATTGATGATGAAGGTACACCAACAGAACATACTGTCTTAATTGAAGATGGAATATTAGTCGGGTACATGCAAGACCGCCTCAATGCACGTCTTATGGGTATGAAACCTACAGGAAACGGACGGCGAGAAAGTTTTGCCTGCCCCCCAATGCCTCGTATGACTAATACATATATGCTCGGAGGGAACCATACTGTCGAAGAGATGATACAAAGCGTTCCTAAAGGTATTTATGCTGTTGGCTTTAGTGGAGGGCAAGTAGATATCACCTCTGGAAAATTTGTATTCTCCATGTCTGAGGCATATCTTATTGAAAATGGGAAAGTCACTACCCCCATAAAAGGCGCTACCCTTATTGGGACTGGGCCAGAAACCATGCAAAAAATTTCCATGATCGGGAATGATATGAAGCTAGATCCAGGTGTAGGCACCTGTGGAAAAGATGGGCAGAGCGTCCCCGTTGGCGTAGGTCAACCTTCTCTCCTTATTTCTTCTATGACGGTAGGAGGAACGTCTTTTTAAGAATATTTCTTATATAAAAATTCAAAAGAATTAGGAGATATGATGTTACTTCTTTCTGCTTTTGATAAATGGCACATAAAAAAAGGAACGT
>CAYUAL010000091.1:0-3448 GCA_964442815.1 uncultured Alphaproteobacteria bacterium
TTTGTTTCGTAATGTAATTTATATAAGTGCTACTTTCTATAATTTCAAAGCTTCTTCTTTATTTTTTCTACTGCCCTTGTACCTATAAAAAAACCCGCTCATATGGCGGGTTTTAGAAGAAATAAAATTTTAAACTATTTTCAGTTAAGCCGGTGATGATGCTGATGTTACAGCATCTCCTGATTCTGTAGTACTTGCTGAAACTGTACCAGAAGTAGAGGCATCCTTATTTTGCTCATCCGCACCAAATAACTTGACTAGAGCAGCCCGCAATTGGTCTTGTTGCTCAGTTTTGCTAAAAATATCCTGTTTCAACCTAAACCGTAAGCCTTCAGGGGCGTACTTAGCCAATCCTTGCATCCTTGGATGTAAGGCAGGATCGCTGCCTAGTCTTGGATCATGTAAGGCAAGATTCCTGCCTAGAGTATGCCAGTAAGCACAAAATACAGCACTGATATGCGAATCAACGCTTTCAGGAAAATACCTCAACAAAATATGTAAAGCAGTGACCTGAGGAGTTCCACTCCCAGTTCCAGTTTTTTTGTTATAGGTAGATTCAAACTCCGTACCTAAAATATTAGTAAGATATGTGTAAGCAATACTTCTTGCTCTGTCTCTGTTATCTTCCGGGATTCCAAAGCCTTCCAAAAGAAGAAGAGAAAAATTTATAGTACGGTATTGTGCATCTTTTGGATCGCTTCTATCTACTTGATCATAACGCATGGTTGTGGCTAAATACCTCATCAAGCTAGAAGATTTTTCAGGAGATACAAACCTTTCCCCTACCGCCCTTATCTCCCGCAACTTCCAGGAGGCTTCTGTTGTCCTAGTACATCTGAGACATACCTCTCTAAATTCTTCCAAAGGTGCACCTTTTTGATTGAACAAATTAGGATGATCAACAGCCATAGCAATCAGTATTCTACCAAAACGTACAGCCTCTCCTTCTTCTTCTAGCTGAGTAGACATAGAAGGCAAAGTATGTAGAGTAAAAAATGCCCCAAACATTAATAATTTCATTAATTCCTTCATATAATAGACTCCTAAATAAACAATCATGACAAATTCTCCATTTATATATCCTATTGAATGCTATAACTGCAATTCTTTTTTAAAAGGTATTTTTTATCTCTAATACACGAGCTTTATTATTCGCTGCAAAAGTCACGAGAGAGATTTCAAAAAGTTCAATTTGATATAAGGTCCGTACTTGCGTTTTTTTATCTATACCTGCCACAATAGGCTTAAATCCTATAGATAGGCTATCTATAGCTTTGGATTGTAACAAAGCATAAGCCTCTCGTGCCTTTTGAATTTCTAATAAAAGTTGACCTTCCCCATACAGCCCGTGCATGTCTTCTTTAAGATTTTTCCATATCCCTATGGGTTCCGCCGGGTTATGTTGCCATAAAGCTTAGGACAGGATTTGTGTTCCTGCCATTTCTTCAATGTATGGTAAAAAGCACCTTTGGCTACTTTTTCCGACTGCAAGTCAATATGATCAAAAACACTGGCATAGCCGGAGAATGTTCCTTGAACATCTAAGCTTTTAATGTGCAAAGGAAAGGTTTGTGTGTGATGGGGCATGACGCACTCCAATTGTCATCCTCGGGCACCGATCCGAGGATCTTTTATTTTTAAACCACGATGCTCGGGTCAAGCCCGAGCATGACCTTTTTCTTTTTTTACTCTCCCAGCAACCTGTTTAATAATAGGCTGTGTGAGGCCTCTTCACGCAATCTTAAATCTTTTCTCACCTCTGAAATCCTAGCTCTTATACTTATTTCACTCTCTTCCACAATTGGCTCAACTAAATTTGAAGCCAGCTCCACCGCTATTGCAATAAGAGAATCAGTCCTTATATTCTTCGCGGTTGCGATAAGAGGATGTTCGCTGACATCCTTATGATCAGGCATTTTACTGATATGTTTTCTACGGTATAATCTTCCTATCTCCTCTATTCTTGATTCGGCTAACTGTGTGCAATACTTTTCGAATGTTCGCAGAGCAAACTCATCCCCTATTGGAAGGAAGTGTCTAAAAAGAGTTTCCAATAAAACAGAAGAATTTCTCTCAGATTCAAGAGCGGCTACAATTACGCTCTTTGCATTCTCATAAGCTGTCTGCATTGCAAGCCTATCTTCTTCTCCTTGAAGCGCAGCATCTCTAAAAAGTAATTCAACATAAGAGCAAACTAGCTGGGAAGTGGGAGTAGGCACCTTTATAAATCTCTGAAGGAATTCTACAAGATCCTTTTTAAAGGAATCTTTAGCATCCAACCCATTCACCCTCTCCTGGGAACTAGGGGTAGCTCTTGAACAGGCAGCGTAAGAGCTTTTCTCTAACTCATCGCCGTCAGAACCATTCATAGCCTGCACATAAGATACATACATAATATAACTCACTATAATGAAAAATATTTCTAAGCATCTCATTTTTGCATAGTCTTTCATCCTGACACTCTAAGTATTTCTCTAGATTACCTAATCTTAATATCTATTAAAGCTTTGGTAAACTTCACAAAAAAACCCGCCATTCCGGCGGGTTTTTTGATTGTGTTACTATACTTATATTTACTGTGCCGTTGTCGTTGCGCCAATAGTTCCTGCTGTTCTATCACGGATTACCTTTTCACGCGATTCAGAAAGAATATTGCTTACCTGTTCTTCTAAATCTTTTTCACTCATGCTTACAAGTGCTTCGATTACATTACTAGCCTTACCCAACGCTACTTTTATAAGAGAATCTTGTCTAATATTCTTAGCATCCTCTATTTTTGAGAAAAGATCTGCATCACAGAGTTTTTTTACTTTCTCTACCCTCGATTTAGCCAAATGCCTACAATATTTTGCAAATTGGTCTACAGCAAAATCATCCCACTCGGAAAGAAAATATGTAAAAAGAGTCTCTAATAATAAAGGAGAGGCTTCTTCTTCTCCAATAGCTCTCTCAAGCACTCTCTTTGCCTTCACCCGGGGATCATTAGCATTTTCTTGGCCTTTAGCATTTTTAAGAAGTAATTCAACATAAGGTACTACTATATGTGAATTAGGATTCTTTTCTGCTATAAGGTAATCAAGAAATTCTAAGAGAGAGCCTACGTTATTACCAGAAAGGTATAAACGCCCCACATTCATTACAGAACTCTCTAACTCTTTTTCAAACGACCGAATTGTTTCACTTTTCGTACCTCTCATCTTACCTAGAGCTTCTAGCATGCTTTCCTTGAGTTCATGCTCTCTATGAAGTCCTATCAAATGGGGTGCAAATCTTTGAAACTCACTAGGATAATCTTTAAAACCACAAAGAAGCACCGCTCCTACAAATTCGGCTTGTTCTTCATTAACCACTGTCTGACCGCTACTACTAGCAGCCACATGACGCTGACTTGAGTCTACTTCCATCTCCATAGCCTGCACAGACGCCGCAGCCATAAAACAACTAAGCA
>CAYUAL010000091.1:3458-6101 GCA_964442815.1 uncultured Alphaproteobacteria bacterium
AGCATAATTGATAATGTTTTTAAATATTTCATTTTACTAATTCTTCCTAAAAATTGTGTTTTATAATTAATGCATATTTTCTATATAGTGATATATAATTACTGCATTATTATATTTCAAGAGTGTAGAAATATTTTTTTACTTTATGAATATCTGAAGTAATATTACAAAATCCTAGAAGGCGAAACTTCTTAGATCTTTTTAGTATATAGGTCTTTCTTTTTCCTTTTGTTTATTTCTGTTCAAATCGGCCTGAATCCTAAAGAAATTCTATGAATAAGCTATGATCCTTTAATGGATGCTTATTATTCATATTATGAATGCATAATAATTACTTTATAAAAAACCCGCCAAGATGACGGGTTTTTCTTATATTCCAAAAGTTTAATATTAAGCATTAGGTTCTATAAAGATATTCCTAGCTTATTCAGCTTGAGAGGCACAGCGGTCTAACACTTGCTGAGCAAATAACCATTGAGAAGAATTAGGAAGAAGAAATTGTAATTCTGAACCCATAATACTCTGCATAATTCCTCGAACGGTTTCTTTTGCAGCTTCTTTCTGATCTTCCTCCACACCAACTCCTTCTAGGAGTAAGTTAACATAATTGAATGCTACACTAACTCGCCCATCAGTCCAAGGCACATCTTCTTCTGTACTTATCCTTCTAAGATTTTCCATTAGAGGGGCTACTTTTTCATGATCAAGAGTTATAGTATCTCCAACATTTAAGTAGGCACGCCCTATTTCTGTTTGCTTTTCTGATAAGGGGGTAAGTGCTTTAGCCCTTAGATGAGTTCTTATCTCTCTTACAAAGGCCAATGTTGGAGCGGTATTCATCCACGGAGATAGTGCGTCTGCTTCTTTTATATGCCTTATAGTTAATGGTCGTAGTCCTAATTCACTATCAGGATAATGCTTCATAAGATACTGAACTGCACGTCCTAACTGGTGCGCTTGAGCCATACATTGAAGGCTTGCTCTATCTGGATCAGATACCGGCCTTACTCTTGGTGCAGAAGAACCAGCTGCACTTTCTTTTTCCTCCTGCATAGCCTGCACAGACGCCGCAGCCATAAAACAACTAAGCATAATTGATAATGTTTTTAAGTGTTTCATTTTATTAATTTCTCCTAAAAATTGTGTTCTGTAATAATACATATTTAACATATACAGATATATAAATACTGCATTATCAAATTTCAAGAGTTTAAAATTTTTTTCTTTTTATAATCCTACCTAATACCTTATTAATAAACACTATATAGATAAATTCATAATATTTCTTTTTATATAGATTCTTTGTTATCCTGCTTTTAATTCTTGCCATAATTGGCTTGAAACCTATAAAAAAAGCTATAAATAAATTGTTTCGTTGATAAGGAATAGATGCCATGCTTTTAATACATGTATCATATATTCTTTGCAAATAAGGGAAAAAATTTACCGCCCCCCCCTTTTAAGCTCTATGCGGCATTGTTTTTTCTTAATCCCCTAAAGCAGGAAAGCCCAAAAGCTCACGCTTTTCATTATTTGTTAAGAAAGAAGCCGCCTCTATACGGCTCCATAAAGCTTCTCGCCTGGGGCTTAAGGCTGGAATATCATCTAGATCAAATTCTAGGCGTATGTTCTCCCCAAACTGGGGAGCCAGCCATAAATTCAATTCAGCTACAATAAAATTCACCAAAGGTAAAATGGTATCTTCCCATAAATGAAAGCGCGCTTCTTTATAGTTAGAAAAGGTAGATTCGCCTGGCACACCGACTAGCATAGGAGGAACCCCAAAAGCCTGCGCTATCTCTCGCGCCGATAAAAGCTTTCCTTCTATAAAGTCTAAATCCTTAGGCGAAAGCCCCATTTCCCGCCACTCAAAGTCTCCTTCTAATAAGAGAACTTTACCGGCATTGTGCGCGCCTTCATACATAGATCGAACATCACTTCGTAAAGTATCTCTTTGCGTATCGGATAAAGGGATTCCTTCTTCGGTTTTCACGATAAAAGCACCTGAGGGCCTGCCTCCATTTTGAAGAAGAGACAGATTATGGCTACTCACCCCATTATGCTGATCCACAGAGATAAGAGCGGCTTCCAACGGACTAACGCCGTACCAATCATGCAAAGGATGAAAGAATTTAATATGCAAAATAGGTCCTTTTCCTGTCAAAGGATCTACCGAAATAATGCGCTTGTGGCCATTGATAGTATATTCATACCCTTCCACCGTCCCCGAAGCATGAGGAATTATCTTCATGCGGTCCGGCCGAAGGGCATAGAGCTCTTCAGGTATTCCCGTATCTGGTCCTACAGACTCTATATATGAATTTCCTGACAACAAGAGAAAGGAGACCACAGCTTCCATAAAAGAAGACCCAGCTTGATAAGGACTGGGCGATTTTAAAAGGTTCAACAAAGCATGCCGCGTATAAGGGGTATCCTTTTCTACAGCTATCCAAGGAATGCTTCCAATACTGCGCGCAATCAATGTCACGCATCTATAGACAATCACATTCTTTTGATAGCCTTCTAAGGAAAGACTTTCATACTGTCGTGGTGTCCATACAGGCTTTCCTCTGCGTTCATAGGCGATCAAGCTTCCCATACGACTCGATTTATGGGAATGTCCGCGCTTAAACAAATACTGTA
>CAYUAL010000092.1:0-6045 GCA_964442815.1 uncultured Alphaproteobacteria bacterium
GGTTACTTTAGTAGATCAAGCACAATTATCTCAAATACTGACATCTTGGTTAGGAGATATGAATGCACTCCAAGATATTGGGTTGCCCGTTTACCTAGAAGGTAAACTTCAAAAGCAATCTTCTAGTAGCCTTAAGATAATAGAACAGAAAATACAAGAAATATATCCTTTCTCGAAAATTATTGATCATGGTATGCATTTCGCTCCCTTACAAAAATTAGGGATTTCTTTAAAAATTTTTATTCTAGTAATGCTGGGAGCATTCTTTGCTGCTTCTATGGTTACACTTTCTTTTTCTGTGCAGACAAGTCTTTTAATACATAAACCTATCATTGAAATTTTATCTCTTTTGGGTGCCAGTGATTCCTATGTTGCTAGAGAATTTAAAAAGCATGCTATCCACGTAGCAATGCGGGGAGCAATTTTCGCTTTTATACTAATGGCTGCTACATTTTTAACTGGGTATTGGATCTTTAGAGAGAGTGAAGGTTTTTCTGTCCCTCTTTTTTCTTTTAAAGATTCCTATTATTTTTGGGTGTTAAGCTTATTTGTTCCGCTTATCATGAGTATCCTTATGGTGTTTTTTGCTCAGCATCGTGTAAGAAGCATGTTAAAAGCATTGCTTTAGGCAGCTATTAGTGGTGAGTGGCAACTTCATTAGGAAAAAAAAGAAGCAACCCAATAAAAAACGCATATCCTAAAAGAAATAGAGAGGGGACAGAAATAACCCAAGTTGTTAAAGTACCCCATGAAATGCCTTCTTTTTTTTGAGATGTTACAAGAAGAGATGTAAAAATTTCAGTAGGGAAATAACTCTCAAGCTTTACAAGTACATTATTTTTTAGCTCAATATTTTTCTTCAGAGTAGATAGATAGTTAATCCAGGCTATGCATAAGCAAGACCCAAGAATGACAAGGGTCCACATGAGTAAATATTTATGATTTCCACTAAGGCCTTCGGTATCACGTACATAAGCTGCTCCAGAAATTATAAGAGCATTCACGGTTATCCAAAAGTTATTAGAGTTTTCTCTTGTTTCATTACTACTTGCTATGGAATTTACGAGCATTTCATATTGCTTCATAACCATCTCATATTGTTTATTAGCCCATGTTTCTTTATTTTTGGGGGAAGTAAAATCTGAGGATATGCTCATTGGTGTCTCCATTAAATAAAACTATATTAAATATATAATTTTATTTTATTGTTATTTATAATAAAAACAATGAAAATTTATAATATACTATACTTTGTATATTTCTATACTATAAATATACAAGCTAAAGTTTTCTGAAAAAGAAAAAGGCCCTAAAGCAGGGCCTCATTCTTTTAATTAAGTTTTTTAATTTATTACTGGACGATTTGCCAGCTTCCATCAGGTTGGCGACAAGCAGTTCCATAAGCTTGCTGTGTTTTTCCACCTACAGAGACAGTTTGCTGATATTCTCTGCAATATTGACCACTACTAGCTACTTGATAAGTTTTTATGGGGGTGACGGTGCCTGAATGTCCAGTATCTGGGTTATTCCAGCTCATAGTTTGCCCAGTAGGCGCTGTTTCAAAGGATTTTTGGGCTGTTCTATGGGCGGCTGCTTGATCAGCTTTATCTAAAGAAGATCCTATGCTGCTTCCAATAAAAGCACCTAGTAATGTTCCAGCTGCAACACCCACAAGTTGTCCTGTTCCTTTACCAAATTGGGCGCCTAGGGCAGCACCCCCTACACCTCCTAGGAGAGTTCCTATAGTTTGCTTTTGGCCACCTGTTTCGCATCCTGTAAGAGCAAGTGCTCCTGCAAGCATTCCAATCATTATGAGCTTTGTATGCGTCATTCGAAAATCCTTTGTAATAATGAAAGACTTTTAATTCTAGACTAAGAAACTTCTTTTTATTAAAGAAGTATCAATTTTTGTATTATAATATATACTCTCCTTAAAAAATCAATAATAGTCTTTGAACCCAGAAAAGAGTGCGTACTTAATAAAGAATATGACAAAACAAAAGTTTTCTTTTCTTAAAGCTAATCCAAAATTTCTCGTTGAAAGTGCGACATATGCTTCGGTTAGTGTAGCTATTATTTTGATTGGAATGAAGTTTTTTGCTTATGTTGTTACAGATTCTTTGGCTCTTTTCTCGACATTAATGGATTCTTTCTTAGATGGTGTAGCCTCTTTGGTTAATTTTTTTGCGGTACGACGAGCTCTACAACCTGCCTCAAAAGAATATAGGTTTGGTCATGGTAAAGCAGAAGCTTTAGCGGCTCTTGGTCAATCAACATTTATTGTAGGTTCAGGGGTATTCCTCTTGTTTTCTGCGATTCATCGCTTATTTTCTCCACAGATTGTAGAGGAAAGCTTTTTAGGTATTATAATAATGCTTTTTTCTATTTTGTTGACGGTGATCCTTGTAGGATTTCAACGATTTGTGGTTCGTCGTACTAATTCTTTAGCTATCACGGCCGATGCTCTTCATTATTTTGGAGATATTCTTGTTAACGTCGCTGTTATGGTGTCTCTTATTTTAGGGGATATATTTAAATGGGCCTTTTTAGATCCTCTTTTTGCAATAATTATTTCTGTCTACATTGCTTTTAGTGCGTGGCAGATTTTTCAAAGAGCTTTATTCGTATTAATGGATAAGGAATTATCTTTTGAAGAAAGACAGCGCATTAAAGAAATTGTAAGAAACCATCCTAAAGTTTTGGGATTACATGAGCTTAAAACACGTTGTTCTGGGCCTAAGAGTTTTATCCAGCTACATCTAGAATTAGAGGATTTTATGCCCCTTATAGAGGCGCATGCTATTGCTGATGAGGTAGAAGCAATGCTATTAAAATCTTTTCCTCAAGCTGAAATCCTTATTCATCAAGATCCAAGAAGCGTAGCGGAAAAGCGGACTTGTATTAGAAACATTTCTATAGAGACTTTTACATAGAATAAGACAATACCATGGAATCTACACATTCTAAGATAAATCATTCTTATCATTTAGTCGAGCCAAGTCCATGGCCTCTTATAGGGTCTATGGCAGCTTTTCTTATTGCTTTGGGTGCTGTTCTTTTAATACACAGCAAGAGTTGGGTTGTTTTAATTGCTGGGTTGTTTCTTCTTATTTTTACCATGTTTGGTTGGTGGCGCGATATTATTCATGAAAGCCAAGAACCTGGTATGCATTCTGCTTTAGTACAAAAGGGCTTACGTATTGGAGTTGGACTTTTTATTACGTCAGAAGTTATGTTTTTTGTAGCATTTTTCTGGGCTTTTTTTGATTCTAGCCTTTTTCCAAAGGAAGCCATAGGGAGTATCTGGCCTCCTAAAGGAATAGAGATAATAGATCCTTTTCACTTACCTTATTTGAATACATTACTTCTCCTTTTATCGGGTACCGCAGTAACATGGGCTCATTATGGGTTATTAGGGAACCAACGGCTAGATCTTCAGAAGGCTCTATCTGTTACAGTTTTATTAGGCGTTCTTTTTTTATTTATACAGGGATATGAATATGCACATGCGTCTTTCCCTTTTGCAGGGGGTATTTATGCGTCTACTTTTTATATGGCTACAGGATTTCACGGAGCCCATGTTTTTATAGGAACTGTATTTTTGATCGTATGTCTGCTTCGAGCACACCAAGACCAATTTACACCTACGCATCATGTAGGGTTTGAAGCTGCTGCTTGGTATTGGCACTTTGTGGATGTTGTTTGGCTATTTTTATTTGTTTCTATCTATTGGTGGGGAGGTATTCCTCATTCTTAAAGGATGTTGTTTTGCCTTTTAAGATTTTTTTTAAGCCCTTATTGATACCAACGCTTGTAACTGGTTTTTTGCTTGTTCTAGTGCTTTCCTTAGGAACATGGCAATTACACCGTAAAGCATGGAAAGAGAATCTCTTACAAAAGGAAGACCTTGTTTGGAGAAATCCTCCTATTTTATGGCAAGAATCCCAGTTGCTTTTTTATAAGTATACAAAAATTCAAGATTTCCCTGCACGTCAATATGAATTAAAAGGATGCTTTTTAGAAGAATTTGTAATTTTAGTGCCCTCACTTCTTCCCTCATTTTCTAAAAGTAAAAGAAACCTACAAGCTCGGCTTTTTTCTTATATGAAGCAGAAAAAATTTTCTTTTTATGGGTATAAAATTATACAACCGTTTCTTCTAGAAAATGGGGGGATTATTTGGGTAGATAGAGGATGGATACCTGCTCTTTCTGTAATGCCTCAATCTAAAAAAGAAATTGTGTTCATTCGAGTGAGATTAGAAGAGGAGCAAAAGCCTTCTTTTTTGCAGAGAAAAATGGGAATGGTAAACGTACCAACGCGAGAACAGTGGATATATTTTTCTCCTCAAGAGGCTTCCCAAGCTTACGATATTAAGTGTCCTTATAATTTTTATGCGATAGAGACCTCATATTCTTACAGTTCCCAGGGCTTTTTTCCCATTCCTATGTTAGAGAAAAAGCATTTAAGAAATCATCATTTGACATATGCTTTCATTTGGTATTCACTAGGTGCTCTCATTAGCTTGCTGTATCTTATTTTTCATAACCAGCAAGGGAGATTAAAGTTTTTATGGTCTGTTTAAAAGCAAAGAAAGTTAATGCGTTATAACTTTTTTATTAATAATTGCTAAAGGATTTTCAATGAACGTTAAAAAGAAGGAAGATGTTTTAAGCGCAGCCTCTTTAAATGGGAGTAGTCATACTCATAATGTTTCTTTTGATAGTGTTGCTTCCCATTCTTCTCATTTAATAACGCCTTCCTCAAAAATATATTTTATATGGTTTGCGGCGACATTTCTTTACTTTTTTCAATTTTTCCTAAGGGCATCTCCTACAGTTATGGTGGATCCTCTCATGCGGGAATTTCAAGTAGATGCGGAAAGCTTAGGGGTGTTAGCTTCTTTTTATTATATAGCTTATTCTTGTTTGCAAATCCCCATGGGACTTTTGATTGATAAAATTGGGATTCGGAAGATTCTTCTTTTTTCTGTTGTTATGTGCACATTAGGGACTTTTGTTTTTGCCATGGCTCAAACTCTTTTTGTGGCTAAGATGGGTCGTCTTTTTATGGGGGTAGGATCTGCAGCGGTCTTTTTAAGCTGTCTTAAGATTATTACATTGTGGTTTCCTAAAAAACGCTTTGGGCTTTTCTTAGGACTATCTATGATGATGGGAACTTTTGGAGCTATTAGTGCCCAAGGGCCACTTGCTTATTTCGTGCAGAGTTTTGGATGGCGTGAAAGCCTAGTAGGTTTTGGTTTTTTAGGGTTTATTTGGACTTTTTTTATTTTCCTTATTGTACGTGATAGAAAGGCACCCGTTGGATTAAAAGCTTCTTCTGAATCCTTACCTTTCCTTGAAAGCCTTAAAATTGTTCTAACAAATAAACAAGTTATTATGGCTTCCTTATATGGATTGGCCATGTATACAATTCTTTCGGGGTTTGCAGATTTATGGGGTACACCTTATTTGATGCGTGCTTTCCAATTAGATCGTCCTTCAGCTGCTGCTGCATCTTCTGCTATTTATATAGGGTTAGCTTTTGGAGGTCCCTGTTTTGGGTATCTTTCAGAAATATTAAAAAGTCGTAAGATCCCTATGCTTCTTTCTCCGGTTGGAGCCATAATAGCCTTTTCTTTATTTGTATATTCTCCCTCTATCTCTTTTACGTTTGTATACATTTTGTTATTTATTTTAGGCTTTTTTGTTGGTGGAAAATTGATGAACTTTGCCATTGCAACAGATAGTGTGCCAGCCTCTGTCAGTGGAACAGCGACAGGTGTCGTAAATACCTTTGCTATGCTGAGTGGCGTGATAGCGCAGCCTTTAATAGGCAAGCTCTTATGCTTTAATTGGGATGGGAAAATTATAGATGGAGTGGCCCATTACGCTCTAAGCGATTACTGCTTTGCTTTTTCCGTTATCCCTGTCTCTATGATTTTAGCAATAATTTTTACGTTATTGACCAAAGAAACCTTGAAAAAATAAAAATATTTTTCTTGAAATTTTTATAAAAATATTTAAATTCCAGCCATATTATAAAC
>CAYUAL010000093.1:0-6030 GCA_964442815.1 uncultured Alphaproteobacteria bacterium
ATGATCGAGGGTAATAATGTCCACATTTCCCGTCGCAGTCACAAAGATATCTCCCATAGAAGCTGCCTCTTCCATAGTAACTACTTCGTACCCTTCCATAGCCGCTTGCAAGGCACAAATAGGATCAATCTCTGTGACAAGAACCCGAGCTCCTTGCCCTCGCAGGCTAGCCGCAGAACCTTTTCCAACTTCCCCATACCCACAGACGACAGCAACTTTACCTGCAATCATAACATCCGTAGCCCGCTTAATCCCATCAATGAGGCTTTCACGGCACCCATATAAATTATCAAATTTAGACTTTGTCACAGAGTCATTCACATTTATGGCTGGCGCCAAAAGTTCACCCTGCTTTGCCATTTCATACAAACGATGAACGCCAGTGGTAGTCTCTTCGCTAATTCCTTTAATTTCCTCAAATAAATGAGGGAACCGATCATGGAGGATTTTTGTTAAGTCTCCTCCATCATCCAAAATTATATTAGGACGCCAATCTGGATTGCCTTCAATGGTTTGTAAAATGCACCATTCATATTCTTCTTCTGTTTCTCCCTTCCAAGCAAATACCGGAACCCCAGCTGCAGCCATAGCCGCTGCCGCGTGATCTTGGGTTGAGAAAATATTACAAGAACTCCACCGAACTGTTGCTCCTAAAGCTATAAGCGTCTCAATCAGAACAGCCGTTTGGATAGTCATATGAAGGCATCCAACGATACGAGCCCCTTTTAAAGGCTGAGAAGCTCTATATTCTTCCCGCAAAGCCATCAGTCCTGGCATTTCAGATTCAGCAATGGAAATTTCTCTTCTCCCCCAGTCTGCAAGGGTAATATCAGCTACTTTAAAATCTTGGTTTACTATTTTAGGGGCACTTTGCATTTTTAGGATCTCTATTAATTTTAATGTCATGCCGAACTTGATTCGGCATCTCAGGAAGTCTAGACAGATTCTGAACCAAGTTCAGGATGACTTCACTAGTTACATTTGATAAAGAGGATATTCCTTTCTGGCAAGGCTTTTATTTTTTTAATTTCATATTTTTCCTCTTTGGTCTAAAGTATAGAATGTCATCGCGAGTCTATGAAGCGCAAGCGGAGTAGACGTGGGGATCCAGAAGAAATAGTTTGAGCTCGTAAGAGCTCCTCCCTATGTCTGTCATGCTGAATTAAATTCAGAATGACAACAGGAGCTGCTACGCAGCAAATATTTGCTCTGGATTGCCACGCTCCCTACCGGTCGCTCGCAATGACTTATTTTATATCAAACTTAATTTTCGGGCTCTAACATGCCTTCTTCTTCAAAAACTGTAGAAATTATTTTCCCAAGTACGCCTCCACTTTCTCAGGAGCACCTTGATACAGCAAAAGCTATTTTAGAAAGCTATGGGCTGAATGTCATTTATCAACCAGATGCGTATGATAGTACCAAAGCGCCTTACCAGTATTATGCCCATACGTTAGACAAACGCGTTGAAAATTTTATCCAAGCTTTAGAAGGGCCTGCAGACATCCTATGGGCTTTCCGTGGCGGGTATGGATGCAATGAAATAATAGATCGGCTGGAGGCTTTAGGATACGTGCCACCCTCTACGCCTAAAACGATTGTAGGTTTTAGCGATATCACCCATCTTCATGGCTTAGCTACAAAATGGAGTTGGCCCTCTTTACATGCTGTCAATGCAGGATTAGGGACAGAGCTTTATGAAATTACTAAAGCCAGTGCTAGTAAGGATACCAGTTTACGTTCTGTAGTTGATATCCTTTTAGGAAACAAGCCGAGTTTGGAATATACGTTTGAAGTTTTATACAATCCTCTCTCTACTGAGACTCTTTCTGGTACTATTGTGGGAGGCAACGCGACTCTTGCAAGAGAAATGCAAGGAACACCCACAGCTCTTCCTACAGCTGGTAATTTTATCTTTCTCGAAGATAGTAAAGAAGACCCCAAACGCTTAAGCCGTGTCTTTGTCTCTCTATTGCGATCTGGCTTTTTTGATAGAGCAAAAGCGATCCTTTTTGGGCATCTGCCCATGGAAGAAGAAGTTCCAGAGGAGAAAGAATTCGCCCGCAGTATTATTCGGCTCTTTATAGAAGATCACCTAAAAACCCATAAACTCAATGTCCCTGTCCTCTATTCTTCTGACTTTGGCCATGGAGAAAGAAATGAAGCTCTTCCTTTAGGAACACCGGCTACTTTGCATCTTAAAGACAAAGAAGGAATTCTGCGCGTCTCTTGGCAGTAAGCTTATCCTCTTACTCTTGATCTTTCCTCCTCAATTTGTGCTGCCTGAATTCGCATCAACTCGTTATAAGCCTCCCGAACGCGCGCAAGTTCCTCTTCCAAAGGTTTCATACTCTTGTCATAAACTGCTTGAGCATCCTTACGTACCTCATAAGCTTCGTCAATTTGAGCTTGCATAAGCTTCTTATAAGTTGTCTCAGCTTGCCTAAGTTCTCCTTTTCTAGAACTTATATATTCATAATATTCTTTTTTAGCTTGATTGAGCCTATCATATGCTGCCATAGCATGAGCACGCTTCTGCTCATCAAGGTTAAAAGATGGAAACTCCCTATAAGCTTTGTCAGCTTGCTCAAATGCTTCCTTCTTAGGCCTCATATCTTCATCATACCTTTCTCTAACTGCCAAAAATACTTCATAAGCTTCTTTAACCTGAGGGAGCATACATGTAACATTATTATTTGTGCTAGCTTTCAAAGCCTTCTGGTAAGAATCTTGGGCCCGATCAAGCTCTAATCTTATACATTTCTCATGCTCCAAACAATTTTTTCTAGCTTGCTCAATCCTCTCATGAGCTTCTTCAGCTTGCATAAATCTCTCATAAGCTTGTGGCCCATATGCTTGCGTATAAACAGACTCAAAAAACTCCATTAATTGACAAAGACCTAAGCTTTCATACTTATAAACTTCTCTTTGCTGATGTAAAATTCTTGTCTCGTAGTCTTCAATCTCAGCAAAATCAGGTATGGTAAGACCTAGACTTCGTGCCATCTCAATATTACTTTCATATTGCCTGACACTAGAAAATCCATCACCAACTATACGAACACCATTTGCTGTGCCAATCTCGAATTCTAGCCGTGACTCTATATTTTTTTTACTTATTTTCACGATATTGAAAAATTCTCCAGGACCAACCTTTTGTTGTGTCTCATGACAAACCTTAAACATAGATAACTCTAAACATCCCCTATCTTGAGAATCTTCTGTTTGCATAATCCTTCTATTCAACGCTGCAAAGAAAGGAGTATTCCCTTGCATAAATCCCTTCCAAAAAAGATTTGAACGGCTTGCATGCTCATAATCATGATACCATGCCATATCAGAACGTTCTTTTCGTAAATAATCAAAGTCCGCATGAGGATTAGTAGGCACTCCTAACCATAGAACAGCAGCCGTTCTTCCCCTAGGTAAATCGAATCCCCACCCCCGATTAAAGCACACAACAGGAACATATCCTGTCTCGCTTACCCCAGGAATAGTAACAGTATCGGTATCCGCAAAATCTACATACTCGACATGATATGGCTTATTTACATCTTCTATATAGCGATTCCAGAAATCTACTATTTGGCCTTTTAAAGACGGACGATCTGGATCCTCCTGGTTAACATACGGTGATAATATGTGTGTCCAAGTATAAGCAATAGCATTGTACTCTGTAAAAGAAAGAGTACCAGCGTGATTTTGTTCGAACATATACCTTTTTACTCTCATATCGAAAGCATCCAGTGCTTCTAAAAGCTCATCTCTATTTTGTGCTTTAGAATATTGCCCCCTGACATATTCCAGATCAGGCCTATAAAAATCCTCTACAACAGCTTTTGATTGTGTATGGGAAGTAAAATGAGGATTTTCCGTAAGATATCCCTTTACACGCTCAAACCTTTCTTCTGGAGATAAATGTGCAAAACAAGGTGTTATTAGTAAACATAGTCCTATAATAATTGAGAAAAAACGAAATTTTTTTGACATGCTAAATGGTTGCCTAATATTCCTATAAGCTAATAAGGTGTATATAATACATGTATACATAACTTACAAGGTAGAGATATATATTATTCGTTTTTTGCATAAAAAAACAGTTTTCAGAATGAATGGGAAAAGAAGAATTTTTCTCAACCAGACGCTTTTGCCCACTAAGTACCAGCAACGCATGGAGACTGCATAGCAGTGATCAAAGGATACAAGGCCGGTAGCAAGTCAATATTCTGAGCAACTACAACACTTTAGAAGAGAGCATATAGGATTAAAGCAAGAACAGTCGCGGCTCGCCAATAAACACACCAGCGCTTTAGAATTAGAATCACTTAATTATAGACTAACTGTCCAAGCTATAGTCCCTGATGATTTAATATTAAGCGAAGAAAATCAAGAGTATGTTGGCTCATCTCAAAGCAGTAAGGCTCCTGAATAATCTTCTATTACTACACAGGTAGACAAAGCTTCGGGGGATAGAAAACTATGAGACGACCCGTCAGCTCAGAAGACCATTTGCCTCACTTTATCAATTATCTCCCAAGCTTTCTAAAGCTTTTTCGAAGCGTCCGGCATGGGATTTTTCTGCTTTGGTAAGCGTTTCAAACCACTCAGCAATTTCTTCAAATCCTTCTTCTCGCGCGATACGCACCATATCCGGATACATTTGTGTATACTCATGATCTTCGCTAGCTATGGCGGATTTAAGATTTTCTTTGGTAGATCCAAAAGACATATTTGTAGCAGGATCACCAGAACTCTGGAGAAATTCTAAATGCCCCAATGCATGCGCTGTTTCTCCTTCTGCAGTGGAGCGAAACACCGCAGCCACATCGTTATATCCTTCTACATCTGCTTGCTGAGCAAAATACATATACCGACGGTTCGCTTGCGCTTCCCACGCAAAAGCTTTTTTTAGGTTCTCTTCTGTTCTGCTTCCTTTTAATTTCGGCATATACTCCCTTTCTTAGAATTTTATTATTTTTTATCAATCTCTTAAAATAAAACAATACTTATAGTTAGTCCTTCTTTAAAGGAAGCTGCAAACGAATATGAAGCTCTTTAAGTCGCTCTGGTGTAACCTCAGCTGGGGCCTGCATAAGCAAGTCTTCTGCCTTTTGATTCATGGGGAAAGCTATAATTTCTCGGATGTTAGGTTCATCGGCTAAAAGCATAATGATACGATCTATCCCAGGTGCACAACCACCATGGGGAGGAGCACCATATTTAAAGGCATTTAACAGACCACCAAACCGTGTTTCCACATCCTCTTTCGTATACCCTGCTATTTCAAATGCTTTGTACATAACGCCTGGCAAATGATTTCGAATAGCCCCACTGCAAAGCTCTACACCATTACAGACAATGTCATATTGGTAAGCTTTAATATCGAGAGGATCCTTGGTTGTAAGAGCTTCTAGGCCGCCTTGTGGCATGGAGAAAGGGTTATGGCTAAACTCAATGGCATCTGTATCCTCATTCAGCTCATACATTGGAAAATCCACAATCCAACACAAACGGTAAGCCTCTTTTTCGAGAAGATCTAGCTCTTGAGCCAATTTTTGACGAACTAATCCCGCAAGCTTAGGTGCTTTTTTAACTTCGTCACATACAAAGAAGATTCCATCTCCTTCTTTTGCTCCCGTTTTTTCTTTTAAGAGATTTACACGATTCGCATCTAAATTTTTACCAATGGGCCCTTTGATCTCATCCTTGGCAAACACAATGTATCCAAGACCACCTGCCCCCATTTCACGCGCCCATTCATTCAGTTTATCAAAGAAGCTTCGAGGCTTATCTTGAATGTTAGGCACTGCAATAGCACGCACTATTGATCCTTTTTCTATGTCATTTGCAAAAAGCCCAAAAGAAGACTCTTTAAAAACAGACAATTCAGAGAAAATTTTAAGCATGTTGAAAATGAGCTCAGTGACAATGCCATAACAAATATTAATGAGTTACACTTCGGCAATCCTATCTCTAACAGTCCTCCACTCAAGCCAAAAGCCAACAAAGAGACTGAAGAACCACTCACCC
>CAYUAL010000094.1:0-5877 GCA_964442815.1 uncultured Alphaproteobacteria bacterium
GCCTCACTTAAACGTTCCTGAAGAATCTTGATTGCTTCTTTGCGAAGAGATTCCGGTAAGTCATTGCGTGTTTTATGCATAGGAGCCTCTTTTTGTAAGTTGGATATATTGGTATTTTCTTTATAGCATGATATCCTAATAAAAATAATATGTAAAAAGAGATAAAAAAATTAAGAAGAGGCTAGATCCATGAGTGCTAATTCAGAAAAAAAGCAAGAAAGTTTAGTTTTGGAATTTGTTAAGGCTTTTCAAGATAATGATGTTGAAAAAATGTATTCTATGTTTGATGCAGGCATAGTTATGTTTGTTTCAAACGCCCAAGCTGAAGCGGATAAAGTGGAAGGACGAGATAAACTTATTAAGCGTTTTCAGGAAGTAGATTATTCCCAGTCTAATTTGAAGCTTACTGTGCCGCAGATTCTTAGTGTTGAAGAAGGCAAAGTAATGGTTATGGTCCATGTTTTGGCTCAAAAAAAAGGTGTTAACTTAGAAAATTTTTCTGCTTTTTTGTGTTATATAAAAGGAGATAAAATTACCCATATATGGCAATTAGATGCAAGTCCAGCTCATAGCGATGAGTTTTGGAGAAGCTAATTACAAAAGAGGGGCGCTATGGCTGCACGTAAACTACAAGCCTCTGAAATAGGCCTACCTGGGTTTGTGATAGATAAACAGATAAAAATAAAGCCTTCCTCAGAAGAAAGGCCTTTGAGTCTATTCGATTTATCGTCTCATAGACGAGCAAGAGAGGCCATAGAATTTGCTCTTCATATTAAGGAAGCAGGATATAATATCTTTGTTATTGGAGAAGATAGAAGCGGTCGTATGACGGCTAGCTTGGATTTTTTAAAAAGATATACCAAGGATTTTCCCAAACCTAAAGATTGGGTGTATGTGCATAATTTTAAACATCCTAATAAGCCAAAACCTTATGCATTTCCTTCTGGGCAAGGGCATCTTTTTCGGGAAGATATGAAAAATGCAGTGGCTGAAGTTAAGAGACAACTCCAAAAAGTATTTTCTGCTCAAGAGTATCTCTCTAAGGTTCAAAAAAATACGGAAGACATAGAGGAACAGATTGGAAAAGAAATAGACGATATACGTCAATTTGCATCTACCTATGGCCTTGATCTTCAAAGAGCACCTGATGGTAACATCGTAGTTGTTTTAGAACCAACAACTCCTCCTAAAACTATGGAAGCTTTGACGCCTGAAGAACGGGCAAAGGTTGAAGAAGGATCTAAAGAGATTCGCAGAAGGATAGAGCTTGCTACCCAAAAAGCGCGAGAGAAAGGCATTCTTCTTAATGAAAAAGTGCAACAGCTTCGATCTGTGCTTACAGATGAAGTTATTGCCCCTATTTTAGATAGGATAGAACAAAAATATATAGGAATTCCAGGGTTAAGTATTTGGCTCGTTGAGTTACGGGCAGATATGTTAGAAAATGCCTCACTTTTTTTAGTGGCTGAAAAAAAAGAAGCAGACTTAAGTGAGTCTATTAAAGATATGGAACTTTCTGCAGAAGAAAGATACGGTGTAAACGTTCTTACGGATCATACGGAAGATGCTGCTTATCCTGTTATTGTGGAGCCTACTCCTACCTATGAGAATCTTTTTGGATCTATAAAATATAGAGGTGGTGTTTCTGGCTACGAGACAAACTTTATGTTTATCCAGCCAGGGAGCTTGCATAAAGCAAATGGGGGCATTTTGATTATTCGAGCAGATGCAATCGTTCAATATGCGGCTGCTTGGGAGGCTTTAAAAGCTGCTCTTAGAGATAAAGAAATTCGTATGGAAGATGCACATCGGAGTAACGGTGTTCCCATGCTTATGGCTCCTGAACCTAAACCAATTCCTCTAGATGTGAAAATTGTTTTAGTGGGGGCGCCCCGTTGGTATAATACTTTCTTTTTTGCAGATAATGATTTTCAATCTTATTTTAAAATTAAAGCGGATATTGACAACGAGATTACCGCAACGGCTGAGAATTTAGAAGTTTACTGCGGTCTCATTCAAGCTTCTTGCGCGTCTATTACAGGATATAAATGTAACGCAAAAGCTATTGAAGTTTTACTTGAATATGCAGTCCGTAAAGCGGAACAAAGAGATAAGCTTACGGCACAATATGAATTATTAGAGGATGTAATAGCTGAAGCAGGTACGTTCGCGCATTTAGAAAAATCTTCTTGTTTAACTGACCAACATATATGTAAGGCCTTGGAAACACGTCGATTTAGAAATGCACGCGTGGAAGAGCTTTTTCAGGAAGAGGTTCTAAAAGGAAGTATCCTTATCGATACCGAAGGGTCTGTCATAGGTCAGGTGAATGGATTAACTGTTATGCAGATGGGAGGGTATGCTTTTGGTATGCCTGCGCGGATAACGGCGCGTACTTATGTAGGTTCTTTAGGAGTGGTCAACATAGAGCGCATGACAGACATGGGAGGTCCTATCCAACAAAAAGGGGTTATGGAGCTTGAGGGTTTTCTCCATGGTACTTTTGCTCAGAATTTTCCTATCTCTTTTGGTTGTTCCATTACATTCGAACAAAATTATGGCCAGGTAGAAGGAGATAGTGCCTCCATGGGAGAGTTATGTGCAGTTCTTTCTTCTTTGGCTGAAATTCCTATTCGGCAAGACGTAGCTATTACGGGATCAGTCAATCAAATGGGATCTGCCCAAGCTGTAGGAGGCGTTAATGAAAAAATAGAAGGCTTCTTTAGGATATGCTCTAAAAAAGGTCTTACAGGGAAGCAAGGTGTGATTATTCCTGCCATGAATGAAAAAAGTCTTTGTTTGCATTGGGATGTCCAACAAGCTGTGAAAGAAGAAAAATTTCATATCTGGAGCGTAGAAAACGTGGGCGAGGCTTTACAGATTTTAACTGGTTTTCCGGTGGGGACTATTTATGAAGAAGAAAAAGACTCTGTTCTTCATCGTGCGTATAAGAAGTTAGAAACGTATGAAAAAATCCTTTCAGAACAGGATCATAGTAAAAGACAAAGAATTCTAGACGAGAAGCTTTTACAAAAAATTACTATTCAAAAAGTCGCTAAATCAAAAGAATGATTTTTAACATAAATTAATGAGGTATAATATTACCTCATTTGTTTTTCTTATAAATTTCCTTGACAAAAAGAAGCTAACTCTATAAACACCCTTATAAAGCTCTCAAAAGACTAGGTAAAGGAACGTGTAATGAAAACGTTTATGTTAAAAGAAAAAGATCTACACAAGAAATGGTACTTGGTAGATGCGCAGGATCTCGTCCTTGGAAGGTTAGCTGCTATTCTCGCAGATATGGTACGAGGTAAGCACAAGCCTGAATACACTCCTCATATGGATTGTGGTGACAATGTAATTGTTATTAATGCTGAAAAGGTTGCTTTAACTGGTAATAAGCTTGAAGATGAAGTGTTTTACTGGCACACAGGGCATCCAGGCGGTATTAAAGAACGTACAATGAAGGAAAGGCTCACAGGTCGTTTCCCTGAGCGAGTTATTTCTAAAGCAGTAGAACGTATGATTCCAAAAGGACCTTTAGGACGTCGTCAGCTTAAAAATCTTTTTATATATGCAGGTGCAACCCATCCTCATGAGGCGCAAAAGCCTGAAACACTGGATATTGCATCTTTAAATCCCAAGAATAAGAGAGGGAACTAAGAATGGCAGCCTCAAAAACAACATTAGCTGATTTGAAAAAAACCGTTCTTCCTACAGAAACTAAGGAAGAGAAAAAAGGGCATACCCAAAAGCTAGATGCACAAGGTAGAGCTTATGCAACTGGTAAAAGAAAGAACGCTATTGCTCGCGTATGGGTAAAACCTGGTTCTGGAAAAATCACCGTAAATGATAAAGAGCTTTCTACTTATTTTGCGCGGCCAGTATTGCGTATGGTAATTCATCAGCCTCTCAATGTAACGCAGCGTTCTGGTCAGTTTGATATCATGTGTACGGTAGTTGGTGGTGGATTGTCTGGACAAGCTGGTGCTGTTCGGCATGGCATTAGCAAAGCATTAACATACTATGAACCCGATCTTCGTTCTGTACTAAAGGCTCATGGCTTTCTCACACGTGACTCTCGTGTGGTTGAGCGTAAGAAGTACGGTCAAGCTAAAGCACGTCGTCGCTTCCAGTTCTCTAAACGTTAAGGAAAGAAAGATACTTAAGGGAAAATAAAAGCGAGAAGACATCTTCTCGCTTTTTTAGTATAAATAACAAAAAGGAAAATATAGATGGCATTTCTTCCTATGATTCTTATGGCTGTTATTCAAGGAATTACAGAATTTCTCCCTGTCAGTTCTCAGGCGCATCTTATTATTTTTTCTCATATAGAAGGAATAGGAGAACATGATCGCTTTTTAGATGTGGCAGTTCATTTAGGGACTTTATTTGCTGTTCTTTTTTATTTTTATAAAGATATAAAATCTTTATTTTTAAAAGGGTTTTTACCATTTTTTCAAAGAAGACTAACTCCAGAAGGATGGACGGTGCTTTTTTTAATCATCGCCACACTTCCTTCAATTCTGATAGGGTATCTCATTCATAAAATAGGTGGTAATTCCGTAAGAGGGTTATCTGTTCTAGCTTGGACAAGTATTATTTTTGGTTTTTTGCTGTACATAGTTGATAAAAAAGTTTCTAAAAATAAAAACATAAAAGATATGACAGCTTCGCAAGCTCTTTTTATAGGATGTATGCAAGCCTTTGCTCTTATTCCTGGTGCAAGCAGATCTGGTACTACTATTACAGGAGCGCGTTTCCTAGGATTTTCGAGAATAGAATCTACGCGTTTTTCTTTCTTAATGTCTATTCCAGTTGTAGCTGCAGCTCTTACTTTGACTGGCATAGAAATGGTACAGCAAACAGGCCTAGATTTTTTGACGGTAGAGCTAGGGATAGGGGTCTTCGTTTCTTTTTTAGCTGGGATTTTATCTATTGCTTTTCTTATGAGATGGCTGGTTAATCATTCTTATGCACCTTTTATGGTATATAGGATTCTTTTAGGGTTTTTTATTTTGGGATGGATATATTTGTGAGAATGCCGTTTAAAAGTAGATGTGAATTGCTTCTTTCCATCTTATTTTTATAACAAAGTGTTTTAAAGAAAATCTAAATGAAAGTTAGTGTTGAAGAGGTATCTTTTAACTTATAAAGACACCAGTTTTGGCCGCTATGTTGCATTTCGAATAAATTATTAGTTAACGTGATATGTTTTGGAAGAAGAATCCACCCAGCATTTAAACTATGCATGAATTCGTTTAGTTTATAAGAAAGTTCCTGTGGATCTGTTATATTTTTTATAAGGTCCTGATAAATAGAGATATTTTTTATATATTTTTCTGTTAAGGGTGTATGCAGAATGAAATGTATGCTATCTGCCCTAGATAGCATACAAGTACAAAGACTGTTTGAATCAATGGTATCGGTAAAACGTGATTGAAAATTAATAGGCGGCATTAGAAGTTGTTTATCAGAGGGGGCATTTTTTAATATCTGTATGATTAGAGAGAATTCTTTTTCTTCTTCTAGGAAGTTATTTTTTTTGAAAATATTTTTTATTGTATTAAAAATATTAAGAGAATAAAGAAAGTCAGCATGAGTAGTAAAAGAAAAAGATATAAAAAACGTTAATATAAAGAAAGATAAAGTACTTATTATGTTTTTTTTATTTGGGGATATTTTTTCTAATATAAGTGGCATTAATTCCCTCATAAATAGGAAAAAAACCAAGAGAGCACTTATATTTGAGAGAAAAACAGAACGCCAAAACCAGGTTACTCTTAAGAAGGGTATAGTATCTTGTAATATAAGTGAAGTTATTGAGAAAATAAAACAGACTACAGTAATGATCATATATAGATAAAGTTGCTT
>CAYUAL010000095.1:0-5805 GCA_964442815.1 uncultured Alphaproteobacteria bacterium
GTTCAGGCCTTGTGATGCTGCTGCCCCATGGATATGAAGGGCAGGGGCCAGAGCATTCCTCTGCCCGGTTAGAGCGTTACTTACAGCTTTGCGCTGAAGATAATATAACAGTTGCCAATTGCACGACGCCGGCTAATTATTTTCATATTCTACGGCGCCAAATCAAGAGGTCTTATCGCAAGCCTCTTGTTTTGCTGACCCCTAAATCTCTTTTGCGACATAAGCGAGCCGTATCTTCTCTTGCGGATATGGGGCCACAAACGGCTTTTCAACCAATATTAGCGCCAGAAATAAAAAATCCTTCTGCTATAGAAAGGCTTATTTTCTGCACAGGTAAAGTTTATTACGACCTTTTAGAAGAGCAAGAGGTCCAAAAATCCCAAGATAAAGCGGCTCTCATTCGTATTGAAGAGCTCTATCCTTTTCCCAAAGCGCAAGTAGAAAAGCTTCTGAAGGACTTTCCAAAAGCACATATTATCTGGTGTCAAGAAGAACCCCAAAACATGGGGGCCTGGACGTATGTATATCCGTTATTTATGGATGTTTTAAGCAAGCTTGGTAAGGATTCTGGCTCCTTACGTTACGCAGGTCGCCCAGCTGCGGCTTCCCCTGCTACTGGCTATTTCAAAAAACACGAAGAAGAGCAAAAGGCTTTGATGGAAGAAGCTTTTAAATAATTAGTAAGCCGCATGTTAAGAAAAAAGTAAAAAAGAATATTTGACTTTATTTTTAGATAAAGTAACCCTAAGTATAATTTTAAGAATATATAATCAGGAATCAAATAAAAGGGGATCTTAATGAATCATAGAAAATCTCTTTGGAAGACTTTATTTATTGGGATGACAGGAAATGCTTTAGAATTTTATGATTTTTATATTTACGCATTCTTTGCAGTTCAGTTAGGGGCGTTCTTTTTTCCATCAGATAACCCCATGGTTTCAACACTTTCCAGCTTAGCTGTTCTAGCTGTAGGTCTTGTTATGCGTCCTGTAGGGGCTTTTGTATTTGGACATATTGGAGATCGATATGGAAGGCGTAAAGCTTTAATGTTGTGTGTGGCGTTTATGGCAATTCCTACTTGTTGCATAGGCCTGTTACCAGGGTATGAGCAGATAGGCATTTGGGCTCCCATATTGCTCATTACATGTCGTCTTTGCCAAGGATTCTCCACAGGAGGAGAATATAATGGCGCTGTAGTTTTTGTGGTAGAACACACCACGCAAAGGAAAAAAGCTTTTGCAGGAAGCATGATAACAAGTTCCAGCTATATTGGATGGTTTATGGCTGCGGCTATAAGTTATGTTTTTGTATTAGATTTTATGCCCCCTTGGGCATGGCGTGTGCCGTTTTTATTGGGCTTAGTTATTGGAATGATAGGGTTGTATATACGTCGTAAAATTTCTGAAACGCCCGAATTTGAAGACTTTATAAAGGAAGAAAAGCCTAAGTCTGCTCCTTTCTTATGGGTATTAAAGACGCATCCGAAAGCACTTTTTTCTACCATGGGGATTGCTGCTTTTTCAGGCGTTATTGCCTTTACAACGTTATCATATGTCATGACGTATTTAGTAACTTTTGCGCAGTGGGAAAAGTCAACAGCTACGTTAGTTGTAATGGCAGGAACACTTCTTTATGTTCTTCTGTCTCCTCTTTTTGGGATGTTGGCAGATAAAAAGGACCCTCGGATGATGGGTCTAATTTCTATCGTTGTAATTCTTGCTAGTGTGTATCCTGTCTTTAGTTTATGGACTTTGGGAACTTGGGGAGCTGTCATTTTGGGACAAGTTATATGGGCAACTGTTACTATTGCATACCAGGCACCTATGAACTTTATGATGGTACGGTTATTTCCGGTAAAGGCGCGTTATAGTGGTATTGGGATTGGGTACTCTTTAGGTATGGCGCTTTTTGGAGGGACAAGTCCTTTTGTTTCTACATGGCTTGTAGAAACCTTCAAAAACCCTATATCTCCTGTTTTATGGATTGCTGGTGTGGGCATACTAGGTTTTATTGCCCTTCTTTTAGCTCGTCCCAAGTCGGCAAAACATTTTGAAAAATTAAAAGCTTCAGAAATAACTCTGCAGCAAGCTGGATAAATGGGCTTTACAAAACAGGATAAATAAGAAATAAGTCTTGAAAGTAGAAGGAAAAATCTTCATAGTAGAGGATGAAAAAGGATAAACGAGGCTATGATTTTTTTAAGGTCCACATTTGCAGATTGCGCAAAAGAAAGAGAGTTTAACGACTTTCTTTCAACATTGCATCCTTATGGGGTTACTTATCTTTCTCATACAGTGCGGGAGCCCAATGGAAATGCCATTCTTTTTTATTCTGATATGGATTGGGGAAGTTATTTTATTGGTGGTAAATACTACGATAAAGACGCTATTGTAAGGCATGCTTGTAGAACAAATACTTTCGTGATTCCTTGGAATTCTGTTGCGCTAGATGAAGAACAGCGCCAAATCTACAAAGATAGGGAAGAAAGATTCCAAAAATATAATGGCTTAACCATATCATTTCGGGACGGCGCACATCACCATCTTATTGGCTTGGCCACGAATAACAAATCCTATGAACTTTCCAAGTTCTGTCTCCAAACACCTCAAGTCATGATTGATTGCTTAACGTTTGTTAGAAACGCCTATAGATAATAGTTAAGATAAGATCCCAAAAATATCAAAAAATATGCTATTCTAAAACTAGTGCATCTATCAAAGGTGCTAAGCATGGTATTTTTTTGAAAATATTCTTAAAAAGGAGGATTTCTTATGAAACTTCCAAGAAAAAGCATATTAGCAAGTACAGTTATTGGGTTTGCAGGCAGTATGATGATGAGTTCTATTGGAGAGGCGATTGTAATTCCTCCTTATCCAACTTCGTCTACAGCGCGGAGTCTAGCGCCTAAAAATGTTTTTTCCTCTTTATCTCGGAAGGATAAAAATACTATCAATCAAGCAGCCTATATTTTACGAAATTATATGGATGATTTTCATCTTATAGAGGGAGATTATCAACTTATGTGGATACCTCAGGAGGAGTTTTTTCCGGAAGAGAAAGTTTATGGCATTATTGGAGTAGAACTAAAATATCCCATCCCTCTTGCGCTGGTAGAAAGAAAGGACTTTTTATATGCTAAGTATGAAGTGATGGGTCTTTTTTCTCAAGAAAGGCAAGACATCTTAGAAGTATCCCATACAACGGGTGCTCATGTAGTTTCTGATATGCCAGGGGTTCTTAGATTTGAAGTAAAAGATGAAGAGGCAAACAGATGGTTTAGTGAAAGCATAAGAAATATCCATTTAGCTCCTAGAACTAGTATATATGGTGTAGGAACGTCTTTAGTTGTGTCAAAGGATGCTTACCGAAAAATCCAATCTTCTTCCTCACTTCAAGAAGTTATGAATCTTCGTATGAGAAAAATGCAGCCATATGGCGGACTGAGGCGAGATATTGTAGAAAAATGGAAAGCCATAGAAAAGGCCCCGTTCCAAACATTTAAGCCGTCAACTCCGGGAAGATAAAAAAGGTTTTTTACGCAGAAATAAGCTTAAAAATACGTTCTTTCTAAGTTACGCAGTGTGCAAGTTTTTAATGCCTTAAAGAGATCATTGTGATCCGTCGAAGCGCAAGCTGAAGCGTAGTAGAGGGAAAGCGGAGCGAAGGCGTGGGAAGCAATCCAGGATATAAAAAGTGCTACGTAGCAGTTCTAATTGTCAGTGAGATGCTGACTCCGAAGGAGCGGCGTAGCCAAATAAATTCAGCATGGTATTTATAAAGAGCTCAAATTATTTTACTGGTTCACCACGCTTTCGTAGGCTCGTGATGACGATTTTACTCTTCTCTTAGTTCTTTAGTCTAAAACTTGCACACTGCGTTACGTTGTAATGCCCTTTTTCTTTTAAAGCAGGTAGAGAATGCTTTTGTAAGAACTATATTGCAAAAATCAGATCATTAAGTATTTTTATATGTATTTATTTCATAGGCTGTATTTCTTAAGGCCTACTTGTTACTCAAAAATTAATATTTATATAAGAAGTAAGCATTTTTTCTTAAATTTTTATTCTTTAAGGCAATTCTATGTTAAGAAAGTTATTATCCTATATTTTGATAATGTCCTTTACCTTGCAAGCATGCTTAGTACAAGCATCTTTAATGGATGCTTTTGAGGATTTTTCTAGAGGTGATTATCAAAGGGCCCTTCATGGGGCTGTTCCTCATATAAAAATATCCCCTTATGCTTTAGGTATGGCAAAATATATTCTTGAGGAAAAGGCGGATAGCTTATCAAGTCAGGCCTCTTCTTCGGCAGCGGCAGCTGCAAGCTCAGGGGCTGGAAGTTCTTCAAAGGAAGCTTTCGTTGAGGATTTAAATGTGGCTCGAAGAGAAATTGGCAATATGGAATCAGTTTTTTTTCCATTAGATCCGGAAATCACTCCTAAGTACGCAAACCTATTTAAATGGTTGGAACAGTTTTTACACCCCTCAAAAGGAAGACCTAAAAAAAATGCAGCAGCAAGCTTAGAATCTTTATTTCAGGGAGGGTTTCCCTTTCTATGTATAAAACAATTTATGCCTGCTTATGGAGAATTATTTGAGGGAAACAACTTATGGGAAGAGCTTAGAGCAGCTGAAAATTCTGGTGAAAAAGCCTATGAAATTGCGATGGAAATTTGGGATAAGAAAGAGAAGAATGGTGAAATTAATGCTCTCATGTATCTGAGGGAAGGGATTCTTTTAGGCTACGTTCCTTTAATAAGCTTTACTAATAGACCTATATGGAAAGATCAAAAGACCCTGGTACGGGAGACTTTTCATACGGCAGTGCTTCCAGAATATATAGTTTTTCTTAGGAATCAATTACAGAGCAGAGGAGTATTTACTTCCGTAAATAGGGAGTCTTTTGAGAGCTTTTTGCAAGAGGTGGAAGCTAAAAAAGGAGATAGTGTTTTAAGGATACCTGAACAATTACCTTTCAATAGCCCCAACGAGTTTGGAAGGTTTTTTTATGAGGTAGGAGTAATTAATTTCATAAAGAATTATCTAGGCAAAAAAAGAACAGCCGTCAGTACTCATTTACCTGAAGAGATAGTTGCTGAGTCTAGAGAGCTAGTGGATTTCATGCAAGATGTACATTTTCTTGGTTTAGTATGGAGTCCTGAAATCATGCCCAAGATATTATTGAATTTAGGAGCGGTGGCAGTTAACAACATAAGTTTTCGTATAGGTTGTTCTATAAAAGGTCATGAAATGGGGGATTCTGCAGCTATGGGGAATTTACTTAGTCTACTCAAATTAGCCACTATAACGAAAGACCAAGAATTAAAAATATTGGATTTTTATACGCAGCATACTGAATTTTCTCGAA
This sequence comes from uncultured Alphaproteobacteria bacterium, assembly GCA_964442815.1. GTDB lineage: Bacteria > Pseudomonadota > Alphaproteobacteria > 16-39-46 > 16-39-46 > CAYUAL01. The sequence continues at coordinate 5,369 of CAYUAL010000095.1, forward strand.
TTAATCCCAGATTACTTGGTAGAAAAAGTTCGCTGCTGGTAGAAATAGGGTTAAGAAAGGAAAGTGTAAGATGTTTAAGGCAATTAAGAAGACTGAAGTCTATTTCAGATTACTCTGAAGATGTGTATAGATCAGTACAGTTTGAGTGCTTTGCAAAATATGCATTAACTGAGGATTGGGAAGTTTTACTTGATGAAGAGGAAGAAGAAGGTCTAAGAACGATCCAAGATGCCCAATCAGATTTTGAGAAGCTTTTAGAGGAGTTAGAATCTTATAGCAATGCTCAACTTGCTAATATAACACCTAGCAGTTTTTTATATTCGCCTATGTTAAACTTCTATCATATTTTGGCGAAAGGGTACGGACTTGGTAAATACCATTTATCTGAAGATAAGGAAAAAGCTATAAAATTATATCATATATTAAGAGGTACTGCT
>CAYUAL010000096.1:0-5772 GCA_964442815.1 uncultured Alphaproteobacteria bacterium
CGTGATATAGCATATAGCAAACTCGCATACGTAAAACGCCTAAATACAGGCATATGCGACATAAAAACAGCCGAAGCTGGGATGGGAGATAATGTTAAACAAACACTAAGTATTTGAATAAGAAATAACATAGATAAAGATGGAGCATCATTCATAATAAAAGGCACAACGCACAAAAAAGGTATGAATAAAACTGTCTTAAATTTTATGATTTTTAAGGGATGTATTCTATAACTTAAAAAGACAGTAACCACCATAGCCAAGAATTCAATCGCAGAAATATAGAAGTTCTGATGTATTATTCTTTCAGGACTAAATCCTGCACCTTTTAAAACTGTACCAAAATACATATAACTAAAATATAAACAAGCAGGCGGACCAGAAAGTATCAGGAAGTAGGCCAAGGGTGTTTTCCATCCTAGCTTTTCTTTCTGCAACTGGTTTTGTACTTTAGCTAGACCTTCTGCTTCTTCTCTTCCTTGTTCTTTGGATTCTTCAATAGCTTTTTTGATGCGACGTTTCATATCGACGAAATCGGGCGTTTCACGCAAGCGTGTTCTTGCAACGGACCCCACAACAGCGACAGCAGCTCCTATCCAAAAACCATTCCGCCAATTAAATCCATAAGAAGTAACAAGCATTGCTATACCTAAAGCAACCATAGTACCAAACCTGGAAGCACACCCAATTAATCCAACGGCAGGATATCTAACAGGAGGTTTTGTAATTTCCGTTACATAAATTTCCGCTCCTATGATTTCCCCCATGGAAGAAAGCCCTTGAGCTATACGGCATAACGTAACAAGCCACGCAGCTGTAATACCAATCTGAGCATATGTAGGAAGAGTCGCCATAATAATACAAGAAGTTGCCATTATCATGGTTGTCATAATAACAGTAGTTTTTCGACCGACATGATCTCCTATATATCCAAATAAGAGAGCCCCAAAGGGTCTTAAAACATATGTTGAACAAAAGGCAAAAGCGGTAATCAAGGCAGCCGTTTTGGGATCAGTCTCCGGGAAAAATAAGCTGTTTAACAGAACGGCCATATGCACATAGAGCATTAAGTCAAAATATTCAAGAAAAGTCCCGATTTGTAGTAATCCAACAGCTTCCTTTTGGTCCCTTTTTAGCGAGGACATTATACCCATTTTGTTTTTTCTCCTTTCATTAGCTGTCTATTATAAGTCTTACTTTTACCGCTTTAATGTGAGATTCTCAAACTTAAATATAACCCTTTATCTTATAAATATAATTCTTTCTATAGTTTTCCCAATTGACTAAAAAAGGTTAAGGTCTTTCTTTCGCTCTCTTCCTTTTTCATGCTAAATATTTCTAGCTTCTATACTATGCTTTCCTAATGTTTCCTTAATACTTCTAAGTACTATAATCACTTTGAAAGTATACACAAGTATTTTTTCTTGAATCTTTTCCAAACTATATTTAGTTATATTTCTTATTTACTCCACTAAATATAGTAACCTAGATCATTTTAAGCACTCTATAAAAAGGATTGACTGAAAAAAACATCTTTTGTAGGGTGCCTATGCGTATTGGGGGATAGTTTAGTGGTAGAACTCCCGGCTCTGGACCGGGCAGCCTTGGTTCGAATCCAGGTCCCCCAGCCAATTTCTCCTACGCACATCCTTTCCATCCTTTTGCTTTTATAATCTGCCCATGTAAAGTACATGCAGGCATGACAAGGTCCACAAACACGTCTGTTATATCGTCTGGCATAGGAAGATCCATAGGATTTTCCCCGGGGAAAGCCTGTGCCCTCATAGGAGTAGCCATTTTTCCTGGATCTAGAATATTCACTTTAATGGACGTATTACATGTTTCATTTGCATATAATAAAAAAAGTCCTTCCAATGCTCGCTTACTTACCGCATACGCACTCCAATATGCACGCATAGAGCTTGCTACAGAGGAGGTAACCCCTATTACTCGAGGCGCATCTGAACGCCACAAAACAGGAGCGAGCGTTTTTAAAAGAAGGAAGTTAGCAGTTAAATTAATACGTAAAACACGGTCCCATAAAGCACTAGAAAGATGAGTTATAGGACCTAGCTCCCCTAAAGTTGCAGCATTTGCAACAAATATATCCAACTTTCCAAATTTTTTTAAGATAAGAGGTCCCAAGGATTCTAATTTTTCCGTATCCTCTAAATCACATGGGATAAGGGTTGTTTTTCCTCCTTTTGATTGAATTATGTCATCTATTTCTTCTAAAAATTCTAAGTGACTATCTAATAAAAGAACATGTGCCCCTTCCACACTATACCGTTTAGCTATTGCGGCCCCCATTCCCTGGGAAGCTCCTGTTATAAGAGCGATTTTATTTTCTAATCGCTTTTTTCTCTGCATTACGAAGCCGGCACCTTGCTTTGAGATAAAGAATCTTCATCACCAGGTTTTAAAATAGAAAGTGTTTGAATATCTTTCATTATATCCGAAGCCACAGAGACACTCATAGCCCTAGAAAAATGATCTTTAATAGAGTTAGGGATCTCTGCTTCAGGAACAAGCGTCACGAGATACTCAGCAATTTCACGAGCAGCACTTACAAGCTTTGCTTGTTTTAAATAGCTTGGCCAGGAAAGAGGATTTAAAAAGAAAGTTAACGTTATATACAGCAAAGATATTACTAACAATCCCCTACAAAAACCAAATACAGCCCCTAAGGACCGATCAATGCCTGAAAGCAAACTGTCTTTTACTTGAGAAGAAAAAAATTTAGCAAAAACACTCAAAATAATTAGAGCCACAAGAAAGATCCCTGCTCCTCCTATTAAATCAACAAGTAAAGAAGAGCTAATATAGGAAGAAAGAAAAGGACGTATAAAAGGCAAAACATAAATAACACTAAAGAAAGCTCCTACCCAACTTATAAAGCCCAATACTTCACGTGTTGCTCCTCGAATAAATCCAACAAAAATAGATAACGCCACTATTCCTAAGATACAAATATCAACCATTCTTCTATGGATTCCATTCTTGATAAATTATATTACGCCTTACTTATACTAGTATTTAAATAAAAGTAAAAGCTTTAGGGTTTTCTAATACTGTACTTCTAAGAATGAAAAAACAAGCCAGAGAAAGTTACCTTTCTCTGGCTTATTCTTGGACGACAGGATAAAAAAATCTTTAGAACTCGGGAAAATACCTAGAAGAACGCTTCTTCCTAAAGATATACTTAGAAAACTACTTAATTCAAATTATTTATTTACCTTATCCCATTTTTCAAAAGAATGCAACAAAAAAGTATAAAGTTTTTTTATACAATTTTTTTGTCTCTTGTTTTTTCTAAGCCCTCTTAAAAAAAAATTTTTCCTATGGCACAGTAAGTAAAGTAAAAGTATATGATAATTATTCGAGATTTCGTGAGAGGTTTGCGTGTCTTTTTCTTTAGCTCCTCTTTCTCTCAGAGAAGGAGAACCTCAAGGGCTTTTATCTTTTCTTCTAGAAAAAGGACTTTTATCACAAGATCAAGTAGATATTCTTTTTCACGAGCAAAAGAAAACAAAATCTTCCATTACTTCTCTTCTTATAGATCTTGGGTTTCTTACGGAAGATACGCTAGCCGAAGCACAAACCCAAGCCCAAGGATTTAAACAATTCTCTCTCAAAGACACGCTTTTAGACCCAAATATTGTTCAACTTTTACCCTATCCTATCGCCCAAAAGAATAAGGCGCTTGTTTTTCAAAAAATAAATAAATCCATACAACTCATTTTAGCAGACGGAGAAGATCTTATTGCTTTCGATGAACTTTCTCATTTCTTTACAGGCTACACTATCTTACCTCCCTTTATTGCGCCCCTTTCTGAAATTCATGAAGCCATAGAAACATATTATACCCAAGGCCTGTCTTTAGATTCCCTTTTTAAGACGATGTCTGACTCTTCTTCTGATTCTTTTAGTCAGAAACAAGATTCTTTAGAAAAATGGTTGTCCACACGACCTGTCATACGCCTCATAGATGCTATCTTGCTAGATGCTGTAAAAAAACAAGCCTCTGATATTCATTTTGAGCCTGAGACTTTTTTCGTTCGCATTCGTTACCGTATAGACGGGCAACTAGAACTAATACGATCTTTTCATAAAGAATATTGGCCATTTTTATGCGCCCGTTTAAAAGTAATGGCTAACCTTGATATAACGCAAGATCGGATCCCTCAGAATGGGCGTTTTTCTTTAAACTTTATAGGACGCCCTATAGATTTTCGCTTATCTTGTCACCCCACTTTAGAAGGAGAGAATATTGTCGTGCGTATTTTAGATAAAATACGAGCGCTTCTTCCCCTGGAAAATTTAGGTTTCTCTAAACCCCATTTAGATACATTATATAAGCTTCTACCTACACCTCAGGGGCTTTTTATTGTTACAGGCCCAACAGGGTGTGGAAAAACCACAACCTTATATTCTATTTTACAACATCTTAACGATGGTTCACTTAACATAATGACATTAGAAGAACCTGTAGAATATCAAATCCCTTTCCTACGCCAAACCGAGATCCGAGAAAATGGCACTTTGACTTTTGCACAAGGCGTTAGATCGATCCTTAGACAAGATCCAGATATCATCCTTATCGGCGAAATTAGAGATGAAGACACAGCACAAATGGCCATTCGTGCAGCTATGACAGGCCACCGAGTTTTTACAACTCTTCATACACACGACGCATTAGGTGCTATACAACGTCTAGAAGACCTAGGAGTATCCAGATCAGTTTTAGCAGAAACAGGCGCATGCATTCTTAGCCAACGCCTTGTCCGTCTTCTCTGTACTACATGTAAAACAACGCCTGCCCTAAGTCTATCTTGTCCTACGTGCCGTGGATCAAAATACAAAGGTAGAAAAGCTATCGGAGAATTACTAACGTTTTCTTCTTCTTTAAAAGAAGCTCTTCATAAAAACAAATCCTTGGCCTTTCTCTTAGCACAAGCAAAGAAAGAAGGATTTAAAACCCTTCAAGAGCAAGCATCTAATCTTGTTGATAAGGGCCTAACCACATACGAAGAAATACTCTCTTCTGTAGGAAAGCAATAAAAATGATTTCCATAAAGCATCCTTCTTATATCTATCAATTTAAAGCTTCTTCTTCCTCTCAAATTATAAGAGGAGAACAATCAGCAACATCTCCTTATGAACTCTATATCTTTTTAAAAGATCAAAATCTTTCTCTTATTTCTTATAAAAAAAAGTCTTATTCTTTTTTCTCCTCTCTATTCTGGACTAAAAAAACCTTTAAGCCAGAAGAATTAAGAGATTTCTTTTTCCATTTAAGTAATTTTCTTTTACTCGGCATTCCTGTATTTGAAGCCATAAAAAGTATGAAAGACTCTCCCTATTCTAAACCCATTAAAACTCTTCTAACTCATTTAGAAACAACCTTAGCAAATGGTTTTTCTTTTTCACAAAGCTTTGAGAACGCCCCTTTGCATCCCTCACCGCTTATTTTTCCTCTTATACACCTTGCTGAAAAAGCAGGGACTCTCCCTTTAGTATGCAAAGAACTCTTTATATACTTTAAAGAGAAATCTACTTCTCAAAAACTTTTTAAAAAAGCGATTCGATACCCTCTCCTTTTATTAGGGTTCATTTGCTTAGCCTGCGGAAGCCTTCTCTTCTTTCTTGTACCCGAGCTTACTAAATTTCTTTTACTAACCAACCAAAAGCTTCCTTTCTCTAGCTTCGTTTTGATACAAATAAAGGATTTTTTGCTAGAGCATGGTTATATACTTTTAGGCCTTATAGGGA
>CAYUAL010000097.1:0-5767 GCA_964442815.1 uncultured Alphaproteobacteria bacterium
TTAGATGTTTCAGTTCCCCAGGTTCGCTTCTTACCCCTATGTATTCAGAATAAGATACTGCTTGCGCAGTGGGTTTCCCCATTCGGACATCCACGGATCAAAGCTTGTTGGCAGCTCCCCGTGGCTTTTCGCAGCCTGCTACGTCCTTCATCGCCTCTCAGTGCCAAGGCATCCACCTAACGCCCTTATGCGCTTGATACCTAGCTTGACGTACAGAGATAAATCTCTGCATTACTTTGTGTCTATCATACAGTTTCCTATATGATATTCACTTGCATAACATAAATAAAAATATGATTTGATTCTCAAAGATTACTTTTCAGTTGCCGCATTTTCATACGACAAATGAGAGTACCTAGCATTCTATGTATTTACAATGTCAAAGAGCTTACTTCACAACGCATTAAGACCGCTTTTTCATTAAGTCTTAATTGAGTCGTGAGGGGTGTTATATACCCCTTTACCCCTTCTGTCAACGATTTTTTAAGAAAAATTTTTCTGCAGTTGAAAAGATTAATATTATTCCACTAGCAAACTACGGGGTAGCACTCTAAAACAGGAATATATTTCTAGATTATTTTAGCATTAAACGTACTTTTACGCCCAACTGCGGATATTATACCAAATTCTTTTTTATCATAGAAGCCTATATTCTTGTGCATGATTTTGCTATTATGAAAATAGAATAGCAGTTCATTACGAGGAACTGTTTCAAAGAAAAACCAAAAAAAATAATACAAAAACAGTGGAGGGGCATCATGAGGCTTCCTTATAGAATCGTCATCTGGATGGGGTGTCTTTGCTTTTTTGTTTTAGAAGGTATCTCAGTTACCTTCGCCATGGAAGGTATTATTACAGACGTAGAACAACAGAAACCTACACGCCTTGCACGTTCTATGTCGAACCCTCTTTTCCCTTCTACTCTTTTAAAACAGGCAGATATATCCATGCATGAAGAAGGAGACTTTGTAATAATTTTTCCTACCTCTAAAAAACGACCTCTTTCTGCCCCTCCAAGAACCTATCAGGATACATCGATAGTTTCTTCTTCTAAAACTACAAAAGGAGAAAGTTTTGATACAGGGGAATATGTATTTGTTTATAAATGGGATATTCCTACAGTAACTATGCCAGAGCCTGGTCCCGTTCCCTTTTTTATGCAGCGTAAAACCTACGAAGGAAATGAAAGATTTATAAGAAATTTAAAAGGATTGGGCTTAGTTGTTATTGTTGGTAGCTCTGTCCTAGGTCCTGTATTTTGGTGGACTCCTGTTGCTGCCTATTCTACTAAGGTAGCTGAAGGTTGTTTGCTTTTGAGCGGTGTTGTAGGAGGAGTTGCTGGCAAAACAGCTTTAAGTATAACAAAAGCGAAGCCTACAGATTCAGATAACCAACCAAGTAGTGCCCAAGGAAGCTAACTAAATAGAAATAGCTCACGCTAAATAAAAAACTCGTGCTTCTTAACAACTAGATCCCTCTAGAAAATAAGAAAGCACGAGTTTTTGTAATAATTATTAACAGGTTATTGGGTACCTGCAGGAGGTGCAGAGGTTTCTTGTGCTGCACTTCCTTCTGCGGCTGAGACGGTACCAGCCTGTTGAGCTTGAGCTAGAGCTTTCTCTCTTACAGAACCAAGGTCTATCACCACCTCATGCCCTTTCCTTCCACCAGGCCGGTCAGCATTTTTGTTATGGTCGACATGATACCCTTCTGCTCTCAGCTGTGCAACCTTAGGTCCAATTATAGGTGCTAAGGGGCTTTCGTGATCTGCCTTGATAAGCAAAGAAGTTTTAGGAACTCTTACTCCTAATTCAGGATGAGAAAAAATGGAAGGAATCAGGGTGCCTAAAACATAACGGAATGTAGATTCTCCAATACCTTTCTGCTGAGAAGAAGAATCAAGCACACAGAAATAGACCCACTGAGTAGGAGCTTGATTTCCTATACCTATATGGCCCACAAAACGTCCCACATCTCCTTCTCCCATTTCTTCTAAGGTAAAAACTGTAGAAAGAAAAGCAGCATTATGGCTATTAAGGCGTGGTTTCCACATATTTCTCCAATTACCAATAGTACTATCAGGAGCCTTTGCACCACTCTCATAGTGCCGCATCACCACAGCATCAGCACGCTGCTTAGTAATTGGCCCATAATTTTCAGAAACATAAGGTTCAGAAGAAAGATCATCAACATAAAAATCTGCGTCCACTGGGTTACGTAAGCGCATCTTTATGGTAGGTTCCTCCCCTTTTTGAAAGGCATAATGTCCTTCTACACTAATCCAACCATCAGAATCTATCCTAATTTCAGGAGCTTTGGCCTGTGTAAAACGCAAGGCCTGACTGTGCGTTCCGCTTACAGAAAGTTGGCGCATAGACTCAACTAAATCATCACCTTCCATAGCCTCAGCAGTTGAGATGCCTAGAAAAGTCAGACCCATTAGAAGTAAAGATAAAAGTAAGTATCGTTTCATGAAATATCTCCTTTTTAAAGATTCTTATACCCTACCACAAATCATAGTAAAATTTCTATCTATGATTTTGACGCGCATGGCTTTCTTTAGCAAAGAGAATAAGCACGAGAGCCAAGATAATTCCGATTGGGACTGTAATCAAAGAATACTGCAAACTTGCAAGCGAGTAGGACGCTTTTTCTGCAATCACTTCTCCAGCATTGAAATAGTCTATAAGACGCCCAATAATATATTGGAAAATCCCAGGGATCATCATACAGACAAAGTTTCCAAATCCGGCTGACACAGCACCTGCTTGAGGGGCGTTATTTTCTCTAATCAGCGCAAACAAAACTAAATGAGATCCTAAGAAAATACCCATAGCAAACATAAGGCTAGACATGATCATTTGAGAAATATTAGGGACATAGAGCGTAATAAGCATGCAAACTAAAGACCCTATACATCCAATAATAAGAGGCATTTTCCTATTTTGCCATTTATCAGAAAGCCATCCGAACAAAGGAGCTCCAATAGTTGTTCCAATGAGGACCATTTGGAGAATTGACCCCGCTGTAGGACGATCACAGAGGCAGCATTTCATCAAAAAAGGGATACCCCATAACTCTGCAAAACACGCAATAGGAATATAAATAAAGGCCGCATACATTCCAATAATCCAGCTTTGAGGATTTTTAATAACGCCTTTTAGAGATCCCCAAAGATCCATTGTATTTTCCAATGGAATACCTAAGTTTTTTTCCTTTTTCTTTTCTTTGCGATTTGCATGAGGATGATCATGTACTACTAGCCATAGAAGCAAGGCATTTACGAGGCCCACTACAACCATGATCCAAAGACTTTCTCTCCAGCCGATCATTTCAATGAGATACGCAAGAGGCCCCTGACCTAGCGTTCCGCCAAATGCTCCAAATGTAAAGGCAAGACCTGCAATAAAAGCAAAGCGATTAGGCGTAAACCAATTTCCAGCGAGCTTAAAAGTTCCAACCAAAGCAAAGGCAGAACCAAACCCTATCATAAATCGAGAAATTCCGGCAATCACAGGACCATCTGCTATAGCAAAACCAAGCGTTCCAAGGCTACAAATAAGAGCCGCAACCGTTAAAACACTTCGAGGACCATACCGGTCTAGAAACATACCCGCAGGTACTTGCATAGCCGCATAGGCCCAGTAATAAAGGGACACAACAAATCCTAACCCACCAGCATCTAAAGCCCACTCACTTTGTAATTCTGGTTGCATCACACTGGGAGACGTCCGCAGCACAAATTCATATCCATAGAAAAAAGCTGCAATTCCCCATACTATCCAAGACTTAACAGAATTTAGATGCTCTTTATTCTGCTCTCGGTCTACCTTATCTTGATCTTGAGTTTTTAAGTTTGCTTCCATAATGCAACTCCATAAAACATATTTTTTTAAAGATTTAAATAACAAAAATAGGTGAAAAAAGAACAAAAAATATCAACCCCCTCGGGGGGAGGTACGGGCGGAAGTTGGTAATACGAAAGTTACAAAAACTTTATTCACTCTTTTATTTCTCCGCTTCTTCTTTTAAAGAACGCGCTTCTTCTACGAGCATAATAGGCACCCCATTTCGTATGGGATAGGCAAGACCAGCTGCCTGACTAATAAGCTCTTGCTTCTCTGCATTATAGGTAAGAGGCTTTTTTGTCAAGGGACATACTAAAATCTCTAATAATTGTTTATTCATAAAATAACTAAGCTTTCTTACTTTTTCTTATTTGTAATCTTGAAGATCAAAAGACACAAACCATATACGGCAAGAATCGAAAAAATACCTTTCCAAAATACTGGATCTACTTGATTAGAAGAAGCAAAAAAAGAAAAATCACTTGGTCTAAAAAAGGAGAGGAACATTCCATAAAACATCAATATTTCAAATGCAATAAGTTGCCCAATCTTATTCTTACTGGCAGTCATTCTAAATCTTTGGCCAATCGTTAAAGGAACACTACATTTTTGCAGATCATGTGTCATTTTCTTAATCCAAAAATACCTCCAGACATGGCAAAGTACTAAAGCCCCAATAAAAGAAACTGCCAAAGGTATTTCAAAAATTTTGGCCCCTAAAAATGTTCCAACGACACCTATAAAAATAGATCCTATAAAAAATATATTAAAGTATTTACTTATTTGTTCCTCTTGCTGAGAAGAATCAATATAATATCCACAACCACGCATATTATACGGGTAATATATAGTTCGCCCTGCACTATCTTTTATAAATAAGCTTTTTTTTAAGAACAAGGTGGATTTTTTCATTAATACTTACTCCCTTTTCTTTATTATTATCTTCCTTAATGTATATCATAATCTTCTAAAAAATAAGGCCTTTTTGAATTAAGACCACTTCTTATAAAAGATATATTATTTAAAATACACTTACGTTTACCATTAAGATATACTAAAATGTATAAGCATATTCTCTTAAAGTTTAAGTAAAATATCATCATGTCTCTTTTTGCTAGTCGCCACCCAAAGCCTTTCTTTCAAAAAATAAAAGATTCTGTTTTTCCTCCATGTGGGTATAAACGCGCTTTTAAATATTTGGGATACAGGCTTATGCGTTTAAAAGCCTCTCCTTATTCCCTAGCAGTTGGATTAGCAAATGGTGTTGCTATCTCCTTCACCCCACTTTTGGGAGGACATTTAGCCTTAGCTTGGTTCTTCTCCTGGCTATTAAGAGGGAATTATGCCGCTGCAAGCTGTGGAACGCTTGTGGGTATGCCTTGGACCCTTCCTTTTATGTGGTATTTAGTCTATAAAGTAGGCGAAAAAACCATCCATCTCATAGCCCAGGATCTTCCTGAAATTACTTTTTCTAAAGATATCTTTGCTCCAGCTACCTTTAGCATCTCTTCTCTTTTTCATAACCCTGGCCCTCTTTTATGGCCTATGATGATAGGGACACCTCTTGTTTGTATTAGTGTCTGGTTTATTGTTTTTTTCATTGTATATTTTGCTAAAAAAGCTTATGACAACAAAATCTCACACAAATTTTAGTTAGGTTTTGATTTTTATGATTTTAGGTATTGGAAGCGATCTTATTGATGTTAGGCGCATTAGCCGATTAATAAAACAATTTGATAAGCGTTTTTTAAATCGTATTTATACGCCAGAAGAACAAACGTATTGTAGTTCCCAAAAAAAGCAAGACCACGCCTATCCTAAAAGATTCGCCGCAAAAGAGGCGTGTACAAAATCTCTCTGATTATGCATCCAAGAAGGTATTTCTTGGACAGATGTAGAAGTCAAAAATACCTCCTATG
>CAYUAL010000098.1:0-3268 GCA_964442815.1 uncultured Alphaproteobacteria bacterium
CTATCTCTAAATCGTACTTCTGTTTTGGCAGGGTGGACGTTCACATCTACGCTTTCTAAAGGCAATTCTAAAAACAAAGCCAGCATAGGGTGCCGACCAGAAAAAAGAACATCTTGGTAAGCATCTCTTATGCAGGCTTGTAAGGTTTTATCCCGTACCATACGGCCATTCACATAAAAATACTGGGAAGCGGCTGTACTGCGAGAGAGAGTAGGAAGACTTATAAGACCTTTCAAGGTCATATCATTCCGGTTTGCACTTATTTCTAAAGAGTTTTGAGAAAACTCCTGACCTAGCACAGTGCGAAGACGATCTAACAATCCTGCGGGGCTGGTATGGGAAGAGACAGAGAAGATTTCTTTATCATTATCTCTTAGAGAAAAACTAACATAGGGATGAGCAAGAGCAAGGCGCGTTACAACATCAAGGATATGGCCTGTTTCTGTTACGTCTGATTTAAGAAATTTTAAACGCGCCGGTGTAGCAAAAAACAGATCACGCACTTCTATGCGTGTGCCTTTGGAGTGAGGAGTAGGCTCTATTTTACCTTTCACTCCGCCTTCTACGGTAATTCTCCAGCTTGTATCTGTATTAGCATGTGCTGATGTAAGACTAAGGCGGCTTACAGAAGCAATAGCAGGAAGCGCTTCTCCTCTAAACCCAAAAGTTTGGATATTCCATAAATCTTCTTCAGGTAATTTGGAGGTTGTATGGCGCTCCAAAGCTATCTCCATTTCTTCTGGAGACATGCCACACCCATTATCTTGAACGGCTAAAAGGCTTTTTCCTCCTTCGCGTATCCAGATTTTTATATTAGTAGCTCCAGCATCTAAAGCATTTTCTACAAGTTCTTTGAGAACGGAGGCAGGCCTTTCCACAACTTCTCCTGCCGCAATCTGATTAATAAGATGGGAGGGAAGGGGGCGGATGCGCATATTAAATAATGACTCTATTGCTTTGTAGGAGTATGTGTTTGTTTTTGTTCGAGGTATTCGCGAGTAAGTCTTTTACTTTCTTCGACAGCTGGTTGGGTAAGAGGATCAATACCCATAAGCTCGCCCATTAAAAGGGTTTCCAACATGAAGTGCATTAAGAGCCCGCCTAGAACTTCTTCGTTCAATTTATCAAAGGTGATACGTCGTACAGGGCACCCATAATTCATGAGGCTTTGGTACGTAGCGCGTTCTTCTGCACCTAAGAGATCTCCTAAAGCAGCGGTTTGAAAATAGGCAAGATCAGAATCAAAAGGAGAAAGCGTAGGTCCCTTTTCTTTGTCAGGATAGTTTTGAAAATTTAAAAGAGTGAAGGTCTTGTCTTTAGGACCCTCTAAATAAAGCTGTAACTGGGAATGCTGGTCAACAGTGCCCATAGCGCGGATAGGAGTCGTTCCATGTCCTTCTTTCCCAAGGCTTTCAGCCCAGAGCTGACGAAACCAAAGCCCAAAAGAAGCAAGCCGATCTATATAAGGCATTAACACAGTTTGGGTCATTCCACGCTCAGTTTGCAAGGCAAATAAGCTAGCTGCGCCTATAACCGGCGGAACTTCAGAAGGGGCATTTTGTAGAAACTGCATAAGGATGCGACTTCCACCTTGACGAATTTTCCTGGAGTCTATTCCGGCAATAGAAGCGGGTAAAAGACCCACTAAAGAAAAGACAGAAAAACGTCCTCCAATATGAGGGTTATGATCTAAGCAGGGAATGTTATGACTCTGCGCAAAGCGTCTCAAGGGGCTAGATTTAGGTTCTGTAATAATTAAAGTATGCTGGTAAAAATCTTGCTCTAATCCTTTTTCTTTCCATAAAGCTTCACAGCTTAAGAGCTGAGCTAATGTTTCTGCAGTTGTTCCAGATTTGGAAATGGCAATAATGCCTGTCTTAGAAAGAGGAAGGTGATTAAAGAGTGTTAGAAGGGTATGAGGATCGACGTTTTCTAAAAAATAGAGAAGGGGTTTTTGAAAAGGGGCTCCTATATCCCCTTGATATAAAGGGACTAAAGTTTTAGCTCCTAAGGAAGAACCCCCTGTACCTAAAATCAAAAAAGCTTCATAGTTTTCTTGAAAGGCTTTTCCACAAGGTTCCCATAAAGCAAAATCCTTATCCTCTAAAGCTTGTTGCAAAAAAGGATATGCCCCTTGCGCAAATTTTTCTCTGATTTGAGATTGGGCTTTTTCTGCTTGAAGTAACGCGCGTTCTAAGTCAATACGATGGATACCGCGTTCACCAACTTTATTTTGCAAAAAACCAGAAATATCTTGTTGGTACAGCATCCGATTCCATCATGCCGTGAAGGTCTTAGATAAACAAAGATTAAGCGTTAAGAGAATAAAGCTTTAATTCTTGCACTTAGACGAGAAATCTTACGGGCAACAGTATTTTTATGAAGAAGTCCTTTTGAAGAGGCACGCATCAATTCAGATTCAGCTGTTCTTAAAGCTGTTTTTGCTGCTTCTTTGTTTTTTGCTGTTAGAGCTGTCTCTATTTTACGTACAGATGTTTTTACAGCACTTTTTCTAGCTTTATTTACTTCGGTTCGGCGAATAGCTTGACGATGTGCTTTCTCTGCCGATTTATGGTTTGCCATTGGATCCTCTAAATGTGGTTTCTTTTAACAACGAGTGCTCGTAGAAATACTCAAAATCTAGGCCATCGTCAAGCTTTTCTTATTATATGGCTGATATTAAGCCTTAAGAACTGGAGGATTTTCTTCTATTTTAGAAGCTGTTTTAACAAGAACCCAATTTGGGTTTGGATCTTGCAACGTTCGGGCAAATGTCCAGATATCTGTAAGAGTAAGAGCCTCTTGATTTTTTAAGGGGATATTTGCATCTAGAGGATTAGGCTTTTCCGTTGTATGCAATTGATCAGAATCAAATTGAACAGTGATTCTGGCCTCTCTTGTTTTCTCATTTAGTACAGCTTCCGTAATTTCAGCTGTTAAACTTTGAATTTTAATGGTGAGCGTTTCTTTCTGGGAGAGGCGGTTTTCTATCCCTTGAGCAAAGGCATTAAAAACGTCCTCTACAAGCAAAGGCTTGAGAGATTTTTTATCTCCTTTGGCGTAAGATTGAAGGATAATTTCAAAGGCAGCTTTTGCCCCTTTTAGAAAAGCTGGCACAGAAAAGGTCGGCTCTATTTGTTTTATTGCAGAAAGCGTTTTTTGGTCTTTTTGGACGCCCCTTTCTTTTGTTTCATAATCGACGTCAATAATCTCAGGCTTAGGTTTAAAAAGGGGAGACCCTTTTGATTTGCGTGATTTGATATCGACG
>CAYUAL010000098.1:3278-5765 GCA_964442815.1 uncultured Alphaproteobacteria bacterium
TTGAGAGGAAGCGGCTTCTTTAGCAGAGGCAAAAGGATTCGCCCGTTTTTTTTCTGTTCCTGAACGTGTGCCCAGTACAGAATAAAGACGGTATAAAACAAGAGCTGCAATTAAAGCAAGAACAAGAAGATCCAACAAAAACCCCATGGAGTTACTTTCTTTGTATACATGAGTTATTATACTCGAAGTTACTTTTTTATGTAAGAGACTTGAGCTTTTTCATAACTCTTTCTATAACAAGAATATTAAAAAAGGAAAGAGCCTATGTCTTGCGTTGTTGTTGCTGCTTTATATAAGTTTGTGAATTTGCCTGATTATGTAGAATTAAGGCAAACTTTGACTGTCCTTGGTAAACAGGCAGGAATCAGAGGAACGCTTCTTTTGGCGCAGGAAGGTATTAATGGAACTGTGGCAGGAACGCGGGAAGGAATAGACCAATTAAAAGAGTTCTTGCAAGCCGATAAACGCTTTGAAGGCATAGAATATAAAGAATCTTTTACAGATAAAATGCCTTTTTACAGGCTAAAAGTAAAATTGAAAAAGGAAATAGTGACATTAGGGTGCCCTGAGGCTAATCCTAATAAACAAGTGGGAACCTATGTTGCTCCTCAAGATTGGAATGCTCTTATCCAAGACCCCGATGTTATTGTTGTGGATACACGAAACGATTATGAAGTCCAGCTAGGGACTTTTAAAGGGTCTTTAAATCCGCATACAAGGTATTTTCGAGAATTTCCTGAGTTTGTGGAAAAAGAATTGTCAGCCCATAAAGACAAAAAAATAGCCATGTCTTGTACCGGCGGAATTCGGTGTGAAAAAGCCACTTCTTATTTGCTCGCCAAAGGGTTTAAGGATGTATACCATTTAAAAGGGGGCATTTTAAAGTATTTGGAGGAGGTTCCCTCTTCTGAGAGCTTATGGGAAGGCGATTGCTTTGTGTTTGATGAACGTGTGTCTGTTGGGGAAGGTGTTCAAGCAGGGGATTATTCGTTGTGTCGAGGATGCCGCATGCCTCTTTCTGAAGAGGATAAAAAATCTCCCCATTATGAAAGGGGGGTCTCCTGTGCGCAGTGTTATGACACGACCTCTCCTAAAAAGAAAGAATCCGCCCGCCAGCGCCAGCGCCAAATAGACCAAGCTCTTAAAAAGGGCGAGGTTCATATGGGTGCTAGTTATTCTTAAGAAGGCAGAAAGAAACTCTATCTTCTGCTTCTTCTTCTGGTAGACCTCCCGCTAAGATTCTGTCGGTATTAAGACTTACAATCTGAGGCCGAGCGCCACTCAGGGTTCCTGTCTCGGAGTGGATGGTAACGCGTGTGCCGCGCAGGGTGCTTGCAATGGCTTCTTCATGGAATCCAGAGGTTTTATAAATGAGACCTTTACGGGTGCTTAAAGTAGGGACATCCTCCACACGCACCTTTGCAGGAGGGAAGTAAATATCGCCCCGAGCAGATAGATTAATAACCCCTTGGTCCCCAGAGCCTGTGGTGGTAATCTCTTATAGCTTTTTTTGGTAATTTTCTTGAAAACATAGTTTCTAGTTTTTGTTTTGCATCAAGATATTGTTACTTATTCTTCAGATAATCCCTCAACAAATTCTTCAAAACTATCTGCTATAAGAGTTAAGTTAGAATAGTTAGGTGCTTCCCCTCGATCGGTATCAGCTTCTTGTTCGTGATCCCAAAAATATATCTTTCCCCGATCTTCACCTTTCACTGATAAAAGGATGAAATTTCCATATACATCTCGAGCGATGGGTAAAGTATTATTGGGTACGCGGTCTCCACTATATTTTTGTTTTAAAAGTAAATTATCATTAAAATCTTTTACGATGCCAAAAAAACTAGATACGCAAGAACCATCTTCCTTATTTTTAAACCAAAACCGGGTTAATTTAGGAATTCCCCCATTTTTTTCTAATAAGAATTTTCTATATTCCAAAGGTAATTGAAAGCCCCAAAGTTGCTCAATCGCTTTCAATGCTTTGTCTTCTAAAACTCCATTATCTTTTTCCATTCTCATAAAATTACTTTCTTTCCTTACAAAGTTTTATTTTTAATAATTGCAACACCACCTGTGTGGCGCACTGCTTCATGGATTTCAATAGGTATCAACAGCATACTTTCTCCATCATGATGGTGGTGCCACGTAAAACCCGCAGGTCTTTTAGTAAGTCTAGCAGCTTTATCTGCTAGAGAGAAATCTGTAGATTTTCCGGTCATTTCAATTTTAACTTTCTTTACAGCATAACGAGAAAAATCCGGATGTCCAGTTCCAGTAAAGGGTACGCTATGTGGGTACTTACCTCGTATCTCAAGAGGAAGTTTTTCTAAAGGATAGGTACTTCCTGCATATTCTGCGTTTATGGGTAACCTATTATTAATCGGACGAACACGACTAGATAGAGTTTGTTGAACAGTAGAAGCCTGACGAGCATCATACAATAGCACTTCTTGCGCATAAGAACCACTGGCTGTTTCTCTAGAA
>CAYUAL010000099.1:0-5753 GCA_964442815.1 uncultured Alphaproteobacteria bacterium
CGGAGAAAGTAGCGCATGTCAGATACTAAACGTGGTATTTACTTAGATTATAATGCTTCGGCTCCGCTTCATCCTAAGGTAAAAGCAGCCATACTAGAGGCATGCGACGCCTATGGAAATGCTTCTTCCACCCATAAAAAAGGGAAAGAGGCCAAAACACTTTTTAACGAAACACGACAAATCTTAGCGGATACTATCCATACATCTTCGCAGCATCTTTACTTTACAAGTGGAGGGACTGAGTCTAATGCAATTGCCTTGTTGGGTACACATTGTGATAAGATAGTAACGTCTCCTGTGGAGCATGACTCTGTTTATAAGGTTGCCTGTAACCGAGGATGTCCAGTTGCGGAGATTCCAGTGCTTCCTTCAGGTAAATTGAATATTGCTGCCTTGGAAAAAATTTTAAAAGAAAAACAAGGCCGTTCTCTTTTGGTCTCTATTCAATATGCCAATGCGGAGACAGGTGTTATTCAGCCTATAAAGGAAGTTTTAGAGCTTACGCATTTTTATGGTGCTTTCCTTCATGTGGATGCCGTTCAGGCTTTAGGGAAGCTTCCTATCTCTCTTAAAGATACGCCTGTAGATCTTATGAGTTTTTCAGCTCATAAAATAGGAGGCCCAAAAGGAGTAGGGGCCTTGTATGTAAAAGAAGGTACCCCTATAAAAGCTTTATACGAAGGCGGAGGACAGGAGCGTTCTTTGCGATCGGGTACAGAAAATACCATGGGTATTGCAGGCTTTGGAGCTGCTTTAAAAGTGGTTTCTCCGTTTTCATGGAAATCTACGAAAAATTTACAAGAGTATTTAGAATTATCTCTAGAAGCTATTGGACTTATTTCTATTCATGGCAAACAGGGAGAACGTCTCCCTAATACAACTTATTTTTCTTATTCTGGGGGGCTCCCAAGCAGCACACAAGTTATGCGTTTGGATTTAGAAGATATTTATGTAAGCTCTGGTTCAGCCTGCTCTTCTGGAAAGGTGAAAGCTTCTCGAACTCTTCAAGCGATGGGCGTTACTAGCAAAGAATTGGATACAGCTATTCGTATCAGCACAGGATCAGAGACGACAAAACAAGAGATAGACACATTTTTAAAAGCTTGGAAAGCCTTACATTCTATTGATTTACCGAATTTAGAGAGAGCATATGCGTAATCAACCTATTTATATGGATTATCAGTCTACAACGCCTTGTGATCCACGGGTGGTTGAGAAGATGTTGCCTTATTTTACGCAAATATATGGAAATCCCCATTCCCGTAACCATCTTTATGGTTGGCAAGCAGAAGAAGCTATTGAAACTGCCCGCCAAGAAGTTGCAAAGATTATCGGCGCAGATGCGAAAGAAATTATTTTTACGTCAGGTGCGACGGAATCAAATAATCTTGCCTTAAAAGGTGTAGCCCACTTTTATAAAGATAAGAAAAACCATATTGTAACATGTGTAACAGAGCATAAATGTATTTTGGATACATGTCGCCATTTAGAGCAAGAAGGATTTGAAGTCACCTATCTCCCCGTTCAAACAAATGGGTTAATCGATTTAGAGCTTTTAGAAAAAACTTTAACAGATAAAACCCTCCTTGTGTCTATTATGGCGGTGAATAATGAAATTGGTGTTATTCAGCCTTTAAAGGAAATTGGGGCTTTATGCCGTCAGAAAGGTGTTTTCTTCCATACGGATGCGGCTCAAGCTGTGGGCAAGATTCCTTTGGATGTGGAGGAAATGAACATAGATCTCCTGAGCATTTCCGGCCATAAAATCTATGGGCCCAAAGGAGTAGGGGCTTTATACGTGAGAAGAAAACCGCGCGTACGTTTAGAAGCTCTTATTAATGGAGGTGGACAAGAGAGGGGTATGCGCTCAGGTACACTTCCTACTCCTTTATGTGTAGGACTTGGAGAAGCCTGTCGTCTTGCTCGTTTAGAGCGTATAGAGGAAACTGCGCGGATTCTTGATTTGCGTACACGATTTTTAGAGAAGATTTCATCTTCTTTATCGGATACCTATATTAATGGCGATATAGATAAGCGTGTTCCTGGCAATCTGAATATAAGCTTTGCTTATGTAGAAGGAGAGGGGCTTATGATGGGGATTAAAGATGTCGCTCTTTCTTCAGGATCAGCCTGTACATCGGCTTCTTTAGAGCCGTCCTATGTTTTGCGCGCTTTAGGTGTGGAAGAAGAGCTGGCACATACTTCCTTACGTATTGGATTTGGGCGTTTTACAACGGAACAAGAAGTCGATTTTGCGGCGGATCAAATTATTCAAGCAGTAAAGAAGCTTCGAGACATGAGCCCATTGTGGGAAATGGCTCAGGCAGGTATTGATTTAAAGGCAATTCAATGGGCAGCGCATTAAATTAAATGTCATGCCGAACTTGTTTCGGCATCTCATAGAAACATTTAGACCCTGAAACAAGTTCAGGGTGACAGTAAAAAAAGGACCAACTATGGCATATAGTAAAAAACTTTTAGATCACTATGAAAACCCTCGTAACGTAGGGTCTCTGGATGCTTCTTCAGGAGAAGTTGGGACAGGGCTTGTCGGAGCACCTGCTTGTGGGGATGTTATGAAACTTCAGATTAAGGTGAATAAAGAAGGTGTCATTGAAGACGCTAAATTTAAAACCTTTGGCTGTGGATCTGCTATTGCCTCTAGTTCCCTTGTGACGGAGTGGATCATAGGGAAAACCGTAGAAGAAGCAGGTACTATTCGTAATACAGAGATAGCGTCTCACTTGGCTCTACCCCCTGTTAAAATTCATTGTTCTATTTTAGCGGAAGACGCAATCCAAGCTGCCATTGCAGACTATAAAAAGAAGCATACAGAAAGTAATTAAATTTTTAGCGTAATATTATGATTATTTACTACCTCTCTAAATTAAATATATTAGAAAAATTGAAAAACGTCATTGCGAGGAGGGAGCGTCCCGACGAAGCAATCCAGGACAAATACTGGCTGCGTAGCAGCTCTAATTTGAGAGAGCTTTCGCGCTCAAATATACATTCTGGATTGCGTCACCCTCTCTCGAGGGTTCGCGATGACGATTTTTATGTCTTAAGTCTTAATCAAAAACTTGTATCCTGCGTTTTCTAGGAGGTATATATGTCTATTCTTACTATTACTCCTCAAGCGGCTGAAAAAGTAAAGGAAATGCTCCAAAAAAGAGGAAAGCCTACTCTTGGAGTACGCGTGGGGGTACGTTCTCGGGGGTGCTCTGGACTTGCTTATACTTTAGAATTTGCCGAAGAGAAAAATCCTGCGGATGAAGCCATAGAAATGCATGGAGTCACTGTCTTTGTAGATCCCAAAGCTATTCTCTTCTTAATGGGAACCGAAATGCGCTATGAAGAAGATAAGCTACAAAGCGGTTTTACTTTTAAAAATCCTAATGAGAAAGGTCGATGTGGGTGTGGGGAATCCTTCCATGTATGATTCCGCTCAAGAACAAGATTATTTTTCTCTTTTTGGGTTGGAAAAAAAATTCTCTCTCTCTTTAGATACTTTAGAAAAACAATATATTAATCTGCAAAAGCAGTCTCATCCAGATATGGCAGGAAAAACTTCCGTAGAGCAAGAAAAAGCTTTCCTGCAAACGACTCTGCTAAACCAAGCTTATGAAACTTTAAAATCTCCTGTTAAGCGCGGAGAGCATCTATTAATGCTTCAAGGAGAAAGCAAGCCTGCTTCTCTACCTTTTGAGGCTTTAGAAGCTATACTAGAGAAGCAAGAACGCCTTTTTTCTTTGGAAAAAGAGGAAGACATAGAAGCGGCTTTGAGCACAGTAAGGAAAGAGAAAGAAGATCTAGGGTACACCATAGAGAAAGCTTTTGAAGAAAAGAAATATGATGAAGTTAGAATGCTTCTTCTGGAGCTACAGTATTATGAAAGAATCCAACATCATTTAGAGGAGAAGTTAGTATAACTGTATTAATAAAGTCATGCTCGTGCTTGACACGAGCATCTCTTCAACACCAAATAGATCCTTGGGTCAAGCCCTAGGATGACATTAGAGTTCTCTATGCCAAAACTGTTACAAATTTCTGAACCAGCCTCTTCAAAAATACAAGCCATTGGTATTGACCTAGGAACAACCAATTCCGTTGTCGCTTATGTAGAAAAAGGGGAGGTTCATATTGTTAAAGATGACCTAGGACGCAGGCTCATTCCCTCTCTCGTAAGTGAAGAAAGAGTAGGGCATCAAGCATATGAATATCATATACAACACGGTAGCTTCCTAGTGAAATCTGTAAAGCGATCCATGGGGCAAGCTTCTACTAAAATTCTAAATAACTTAACCCCTATAGATATTTCTTCTAAAATTTTAGGCTTTCTAAAAACTTTAGCTGAAAAAGAAATTGGGCATCCTATAGATAAAGCAGTAATTACAGTTCCCGCCTATTTTAACGAAACTGAACGGATGGCGACTAAAGAGGCCGCAAATCTAGCAGGGCTTGAAGTTTTACGCCTTATTCATGAGCCGACTGCGGCAGCTCTTGCCTATGGATTGGATAAAGGGGTTGAAGGACTTTATGGCGTCTATGATTTAGGGGGGGGGACTTTTGATTTTTCTTTATTACGCTTAGAAAAAGGCGTCTTTAAAGTTCTGGCAACAGGAGGAGACACCGCGCTAGGAGGAGATGATTTTGATCAAGCTCTTCTTAGCTTATTACAGACTAAGTATCCTTTTATCTATAGCTTGCAGGAAGAAGACCCTTTTAAGGTTTTATTTGAAACACGCCGTATTAAAGAGTCTTTAAGCCAAAAAGAAGACTATAAAGGGCTTTTCTTAGGAGAAAAAACAGTCCATATCACACGTCAAGAATATGAAAATACAATTGCTCCTTATATAGAAAAAACCTTCAAAAGTATTAAAAGAGTCTTAAGAGATGCAAAAATAGATCCTATAGACATTCAAGGAATTATATTAGTGGGAGGGGCGACACGAACACCTCTTGTTATAAGCCAGATAGAAGAATTCTTTCATAAGGCCCCTTTAAAAGATATTAACCCTGATGAAGTTGTTGCCCAAGGTGCAGCCTTACAAGCCTATGCTTTGACTCATCAGGATGAGAGTTCTCCCTTACTCTTAGATGTTACACCTCTTTCTTTGGGAATTGAAACTTTAGGTGAATTGGTCGAACGCATTATTCCAAGGAATAGTCCTATTCCTGTTTCCAAATATCAAGATTTTACAACTTCAGAAGAAGGACAAACAGCTTTACGTATTCATATCGTTCAGGGAGAAAAAGAACGCGTACAAGATTGCATTTCTTTGGGGTATTTCGAACTACAGAGTATTCCGCCTATGCCTGCGGGATTTCCTCGTATTCGTGTGACGTTTAGTTTGGATGCGGATGGGCTTTTATTAGTAAAAGCGCAAGAACTTACAACGGGAGTCTCTCAAAGTCTCCAAATCCAACCTCTACAAACTACTTCGCTGGAAAAAGCTGTAGAACACCTAAAAAATATTTAAAGATGCTCAAGCTAACCCGAGCATCTTTTATAGATTTTTGCGACCTTATTTTAAAGTCTCACATCTAAAGTGGTAGGTCTCATGTTGTTCATGATCTGTAGCTGGTGTACTAACTGCTAACATTTCGACGGTTGGGCCTGTTTGTCCTGCTGGAATAGAGATATCTGTAAACTTCTCTTGATAAGAACCATCGGTTCCTTTAACCCGTACCATTCCATGGTACATTACTTTGCCTTCTGCCTCATGCTGTTTATTTTTGCATCTTGTGGC
>CAYUAL010000100.1:0-383 GCA_964442815.1 uncultured Alphaproteobacteria bacterium
AAAATCTGGCCTGCTTTAGGAGCCTTAATAGGGTTCATAACTTTCATCGCCTCCAGGATCATGAGAGTTTGTCCTTCACTTACAGTATCACCCTCCTTTATAAAAGGAGCTGCCCCAGGTTGAGGACATAAATAAGCTGTGCCCACTAAAGGAGATTTTATAGCTCCTAGATGGGTTGCCCAGTCTTGAGTATTTTGGGTGCTTTCCGCAGGATGAGCAGTTTGGACCTGAACTTGAGAAGAAGTTGGAGCTACAGGCACGCTTTGGTGTGGTGCTATAGATAGAGAAGAAGCCCCTAAAGTACGAGCGACACGGATACGTCCTTCTTCAAGCTCATATTCGATTTCTGTAAGATCTGTTTCTTTTAAAATATCTGCTAAAAT
>CAYUAL010000100.1:393-5633 GCA_964442815.1 uncultured Alphaproteobacteria bacterium
GCTAAAATACGAACCGCTTTCGCGTCTATTAAAAAAGGCTTTGAGGATTTGGCAGTTGCCATATTAGTCTTTTCTACCTCCATAAAACATTATGTATCGGTTTATACCATGATATAATTTCTATGCAATATTTCTTAAGTAAAATGTCTTCATGCAAAGTGAGAAATAAAATCCTGAGCCCGTTGAGTAGAAGGATTGGTGAAAAAGGTATTTGCGTCTGCACACTCAATCACTCTTCCTTTATCTAAAAACACTACTTGGCTTGCTACATCCCTAGCTAACCGCATTTCATGCGTAGCTATAATAAAAATACGATCAGGTCTTTTAAGTTTTTGAATAAGATGCCCTATTTCACTCACTAACTCAGGATCTAAAGCAGATGTAGGCTCATCAAATAAAAGAATTTCTGGATCAAGCATAAGTGCTCGTGCAATAGCAACACGCTGTTTTTGTCCTCCAGAAAGTTGATGAGGGAAAGATTTCCTATGCTCTTCGATACCAAATTCGGCTAATAAGTTCTGCGCTCTATCTAGAGCATCTTGTGTTTTCATATTTAGAACACGTGTAGGAGCTAAAATTAAGTTATCTAAAATATTTAAGTGAGAAAATAAATGAAAACTTTGAAATACCATTCCAATAGCTTGCGCAGGTAAGGTTTCTAAAAGTGTTCCTTTAAAAAAAAGAGCCCCCTGATATCTGCGTTCAAGGCGCGCAAGGCACCTTAAGATAGTAGATTTTCCACTTCCAGAGGGGCCTAATAAAGCAACAACACTTCCCATTTCAATAGAAAGATCTATGGGATGTAAAATAGGCTTTTTCTCCAAAGTAAGGCTTAGATCTTTAATCTCAAGCATAAGATAAACGCCTTTCTAATAGTTTGGCTATCTTACTCAAAATAAGCACCATACAATAATATGCTAAAGCAGCAATTAGGAGGGGTTCAAAGTAAAGATAGGTTTGGCTTGCTACAATTTGGGCACGTCTTAAGAGATCCATTTCTCCAATTACAGAAACCAATGCTGACTCTTTTAAAAGATCTACAACCTCATTAACTAAGGCCGGCAAGATATTCCTCAATGCTTGTGGCATAATAATAAACCAGTTTATCTGGAATTTATTCAATCCTAATACTTTAGCTGCCTCAATTTGACCAGGATCCACAGATTGAATCCCAGCTCGCATAATTTCAGAGCTATAGGCAGCTGAATTCAAAGCAAAAGTAATAACCCCAGCAGCAAAAGCAGAAATATTAAACCCAATGATTTGAGGTAAAGCGAAAAAAATAAGAGCTAATTGAACCAATAAAGGTGTTCCGCGAAACACGGAAGTGTACCCTTGAGCAAACAGAGCAATAATACCTTTATTAGAAGCTTTTGCCATAGCCAGTAGCACACCGAGAGGTAACCCGCACAATAAAGAGACGAGTGTAAACTTTAAAGTAACCCCTATACCCTCTAAGATAAAAGGAATATGGCTAGAAATCTGCTCAAATTGCATGATGTGCTCTTATTTCAATCCCCACTGCTTTTTAAGAGAAACTATAGTATTATCTTTCTCTAAAGCTTTTAATGCATCGTTTATAGGCCCTTTAAGAGGAGATCCTTTAGGGAAAACAATAACGTTGCCTACTTCCACGATTGGTAGATCCTTAGCTTCTTGAGAACCAAGAGTAGAATCAGCTTGGACAATTGCTTGCGCTTCTGTGCTCCCTATCAATATAGCATCCACCCGCCGTGCTTTAAGAGCTTGGATGAGATCAGGAATCTTATTAAGGGATACAATCTCTAAAGAAGGTGTTTGATCGGATATCTTTTGTGCAGCTCTCTCGTGTGTCGTCCCCATTTGAACCCCAAGAATCTTATTTTGCATATTATGTACAGAAATAGAGGAGGTTCCTTGGAGCACAATAAAAGAAGGCAAAGCCTCATAATAAACATCTGAAAAATCTACAGCTTTTTTCCGCTCCTCCGTAGGTGTAAAAGCCGCAATAGCAGCATCCACACGTCCACTTTGTAACGCTGCAATGATTCCTCCAAAATCCATATCAACGAACTCAACTGTCTTACCAAGCTGCGTTGCTATTTTTTCCATCAGCTTTATATCAAAGCCTGTTAATTTGCCGTTTTCATAAAACTCAAAAGGCGGATTGTCACCAGAAGTTGCTACTTTTAGCACTTTCTGGTTAGGCTTCTTATCCTCACATCCTATAAGAAGAAAAGGTAACAAAAGACTTAAGATTATTTTCTTGAACATAATACACTAACTCCATTTATTTTTTAGTTTAACTGAGTTGAATAGATCCAAACTCCTTCCTTAATTTAGAAAGAGCCGCTCTTTTTTCATCATCGTCGAAGTTTAGCGTACATAAAGATATCCCTTACTATCTTTATTCCTATACCACCCCTTCTTTTCCAAAAGCAAGAAAGAATTCGTATTGGTGCCATGAGAAATACCCTACTTTGTTTTTCTTTTTCCTTTTGTTAGGTTTCTATATCAAGGAAAAATTACCTTATGTTTTTCTTTCGCCTAGGATCATTACTCATATTTTTCCACCTTCTTCTCATAGGATGTGGTTCGGTAGAAGACGCTTTAAATGGCCATCCTGCTATTCACGATCGTTTTCTAAAGCTATCAAAAGAAGACTATAAGGAGCTGCTTTTTCAACCAACCTCTTCTTCTCGACCTATGTCTAAAAGAACAAGAGCTCAAGACGTTTTGCCAGAAGAAGAAGTTCTTTCAGATCCCTTACCTCAAACACTTGTAAGCCTTCAAATAACCGAAAATATTCCTCCTAAAGAACTTTTTCTACATCTTGCCCAGCAAGTAAAAATTGATCTTGAAATAAGCCCTGACTTACCTTCGCAAGGTGTCACTTTTATTGCTCAGAATAAACCTTTACCAGAGGTAATAGATAGACTGGTACGCCTTTTACACCTACGATATACCTTTAGGGATGGAGTTTTATATATTGAAAGAGATCTTCCTTACCTAAAAACATATCCTATTAACTTTCTTCTTTTAACGCGAGAAAGTGAGAATCGTATTTCTATAGCTACAGATGTTTTTGGAGGGTTAGGCAAAGCTTCTTCTAAAAATATAGACAATGGATCAAACACCATCGTTACTTCTCAAGTAAAGTCTGATTTTTGGGGTGAGTTAGAGATAACTCTTAAAACCATTCTTTCTGACTCTCCTATCTCTCCGTCTAAAGGGTCTTCTGCTTCTTATACCATTCATCGTCAGGCAGGTCTCTTAAGTGTCCATGGCACAAAACGACATCATAAATTGATTCAAGATTATCTCAGAAAACTTAAAGAAGCTACCTCTGGCCAAGTCCTTATAGAAGCCAAAGTAGTAGAAGTTACTCTAAACGATCAGTATAAGAATGGTATTAATTGGAGAGGATTCTTTCATAGCGATATTATTTTTGCAGCTCCTCTAGGTGATCTTGTCAACCCTCCTCCCTTTATTAAATACAATAGTGCCACGCAAGATGTCGTAACACTTGGAGCTCAAGGACACGATATGTCTGCTATATTTCATTTCATTAAAGAATTTGGTACTGTTCGTACCCTTTCAAGTCCACGACTCACTGTAATGAATAATCATCCTGCTATTCTAAAAGTTGCAGAAAATCAGGTTTATTTTCGTATAAAATACGATCAACAAGTCATCCCAGATACTACAAATAAAACTACCCTTACTACCATTGTTACAGCAGAGAGTGAGATTCAAACTGTTCCTATTGGTCTTGTAATGACTGTTCAACCTTCTATTGATTTTGAAAAAGAGGAAGTTATATTAACCTTAAGACCTACTATCACGCGCGTTACTTCTACTAAAAATGACCCCGCTGTTTCTATTGTTTCCTCTAGTGCTGTAAAATCTGAAATTCCCATTGTTGAGGTACGTGAAATGGACTCCATTCTTAGAGTAAAATCAGGAGGTATTGCTATTATGGGAGGACTCATGCAAGAACGCGCTATTAATGATGAAAAAGGTATTCCTGGACTTTCAGATATGTGGCTTTTGGGCAGTCTTTTTAAAGCAGAACATACCACGCAAAAAGTAACAGAACTTGTTATCTTCCTTCGGGCTACAATTTTAGAAGACCCCGAAGATTCTGTTGATTCTGCTGATCAACATACATACGTAAAATATACAAAAGATCCTCATCCTCTTCCTTTAAAAGAGTAAAAAATCATGAAACATTTTTTCCTTCTTAAGAAACTTCCTGGATATAGCCTTGTAGAACTAGCCATTGCCCTTGTGGTTATCGGACTAATTCTAGGAGGCATCTTAAAAGGACAAGAGCTTATTGAAAATGCACGTCTTAAAGCCGTTCTTTCCCAAATAAATGAAATCCAACTCGCCTATACAACTTTTCGAGACAAGTTTGATGCTCTTCCTGGCGACTTTGAAGAAGCTTCTTTACGGATTGATCCTTCCCTCCTCAATGGCAATGGAAACAACTCCATTGAAGGAGCAGGTCTTTCAAAAGACTCTGAGGCTCTCGCTTTTTGGTCCCATCTTAGTGCAGCCCATTTATACCCTGATCCAGGTATTCCATCTGCTTCGGGTGCGGCTCAGTTCGGTCAAGGTGCCCCTGCTTCCAAGATTGGAGGCGGCTTTACTGTAGAAACAGATCCTAATGGAACAGATCTAAAAGGGCTTTGGCTTATTTTAGGCAATGCACAAGGAGCTCATGGTAATGGTGCTCTGTTAACGCCAGAGCAAGCTTATATTTTAGATAAAAAAGGAGATGACGGGAATCCTTTGCACGGAAGAATTCAAGCACGGGAAGGCGTCGGTACACCAAAAGGAAAATGCATTAAAAATGGAACGTATAACACAGATACCAAAGAACCTGCGTGCGTTCTTTATTTCCAACTTTAAAGAATAAATTTACAAATATTTAAAATAATGTTTCTATTAAGAAAAAACTTCTTAATAGAAAGAATTATAAGAAAAAATACTATGAAAAATAATAATAAGGTTGTGCTTATAATAGGACTTTTTATTTTTGCTAGCTTTAATCCTGCTTTAGCTTTACTGACTCGTATAAAAGACCGTACCCCAGAAGATATGGCAGAAACATGCAAGATATTTAAGCGGTCCCGACAAGTTCAGGAAGAACTTGATAAAAGGCCTATTAATCTTTTTGATATTCTTTCTGATGTTTCTAATCTTTATACTTTTCATAATATACTCAAACAGTGGGCAAATGGTTTTCTTACATC
>CAYUAL010000101.1:0-5621 GCA_964442815.1 uncultured Alphaproteobacteria bacterium
TCCTCCTTAGTTTACGTCAGGGGTACGCTTAGGAAGCCCAGCGGCAACAACAAGAGGATTTGGTCCTCAGGAGTTTCAGCGTATTGCTGCATTTATAGCTGATTTAGTAACAGCCTATGGAAAAAAAGATCCTTCTTATGAAGAAAAACTACGTGTGGTTCGTCAGGAAGTAACTACTTTGTGCGCGCGGTTTCCTATTTATCCTTAAGAGTTTTTTAGATGCGTTGTCCCTTTTGCGGATGTGAAGATACCCAAGTAAAGGATTCTCGTCCTACGGATGATGCGATGGCTATTAAACGTAGGCGATTTTGTAATGCGTGTCAGTCTCGTTTTACAACTTTTGAGCGGATACAACTTTGTGAGCTTTCTGTCATTAAATCAGATAGCCGCAAAGAACCTTTTGATCGAGAAAAGCTAGCGCGCTCTATTTATATTGCTACCAAGAAACGCAATATTCCTCCTGAGAAGATAGAGCGGATTATTAACGCTCTTCAACATCGTTTAGAAACATTAGGGGAATCTGAAATTGCTTCTGAAAAGATTGGAGAATATGTTATGGAAGTTCTCCAAGATTTAGATGCTGTCTCTTATGTACGGTTTGCCTCTGTTTATCAAAATTTTAATGAAGCAAAAGATTTTCAAGAGTTTGTAAAAATACATATTCCTCAAAAATCTTCTCCCTCTAGACAAAACGTTCTTAAAGAAGATAAAGAGGGATTTGTATTAACACCACCTCCCTCTAAGTAAATAAGAAAGCATATAATAAATGGTAGATGTAAAAAAGGATGATCCTCGCGTATTTGGAAAGCGAACCTTAGCAAGGTTGGCAGCAGTGCAAGCTTTGTATCAAATAACTTTTGAGGAGATCCTTACAGCAAGAGTAATTCAGCAGTTCTCAGAACGAAAAGAAGATCCTGTTTTACATAAAGAAGGCATTCCGTCTTTTGATACGATGGATCAAGGTCTTTTCCAAGAATTGGTTTTAGGCGCGTCCAGCCACAAAGAGGATTTACAAGGCTTTCTTTTTCCCCATTTGCCAAAAGAATGGAAGTGGGAACGTATAGATCCTGTTGTTCAAATGATTCTTTATCTAGGGGTATATGAACTTGCTTTTTGTCCACAAGTGCCACCAGCTGTGGTTATTTCAGAATATCTTAATATTGCCCATGCTTTCTATGAAGGTGAAGAGAGTGCTTTTGTGAATGGGGTTTTAGATAAAGTAGCTAAGGTTGTTCGTTCAAAATAGTTTTTTATAGTTTCCCTACAATTTTTCAATCTTAACACTCTGACAAATTTAAAAAAGCTGTCATCCCGCGACTTGGTCGCGGGATCCAGGAGGACAGAGAAGGTCTATGAAAAATTTTATATTTTCTTAGAGTGGTATTTTGAGAGCTCTAAAGTGCTCAAGTTATCATGCTGGATACTGCGGTCAAGCCGCGGTATAACATTTTTTTCGTTTAATATTCTAATTTTGTCAGGTGTTAAGTTTTTCAATTATACTTAATTGCACTTCCATAAGAAGAGTGATACCCTGAAAAGAAAAATAAAAAGGGAGTATAATTAATGAAAGCTCACAAAAGAAAAAGAGAGAAAGTTTTAGCAGTTTCTATCATAACTTTTTGGATGTGGGGAACGGGGATTATCTTAGGAGGTTCTGAGAACCTACCACAGATATCGCATTCACTCCGAGTTGCTCCTATGAATGAAGCTTTGTCTCCTACAAGAGAAATAGATCGCATGATGTGACTTAGATAGTTTGCAATAGTTATTGCGAACAGCACTTAAATCCATGCTAAACTGAATTAGCTTTATCTAAAATAATGTGTTTTTCCGGGCATAGGGCGTAATTCTCCCTTTCTAATAGCATCTCCCACTGAATCAAGCAAAGCACCCACGTCCTGACTAAAATCTGTACAAGACCTTAAGATTATTTTATTAGAAGGCATTACTCCAGAAATATCTCCCTTCCAAACTGCACTATTTACATTTGATCTAAAAAAAGGAGGTTCTTCCTTATAAACCTGCACGCTCCAGCTAAGCTGTGCATTTACCCAAGGTAACTGTGCTTGCGTCAAACTTGGAAAAGGTTTGTCTATTTCTAAAAGAACTCCTTTTCCTTTAAGAGGTAATTCATGTAACACAGCTGTAGAGGAATCGGTTAAGGTACCATCTTTTATCACAGCGGTACAGATAACCTGCACAGCATATCCTCTGCGCTCTTCCGTGTTTATGCCTTCATTAAAAATCTCAAAGTTTAAAGGTGGCTGTGCAGTGGCAATACTAGCCCACATTATTCCCGATAAAGTAACTCCTTTAAAAATATTTTTTTGCATCATAATAAACCTCATTTATATTTTTAATTTGTCTAAATGCAGATTCTTTCTTATTTGTGCCCCTGTAGAAGACTTTTAAGCTTTTTGCAATGGGCTTTAAAGCAAAATGCTATTTTTTCCATCTTAGAGGAGATAGGTTTGATGCATAAATATCTCATTGATATGTAATAATTTTATGGCACTACATTCCGCTGAAAAGGCATTTGGCCTACAAAATCCGCCAAATTTGTTTGCCTGAAACGCCTTAAACGCTCTGCTTTTAGAATTGTGTGAACTTTTTCAATGCATTCTTCTAAGTTTTCATTGATGAGCACGTACTCATATTCCGGCCAATGGCTCATTTCATCACACGCCTTGCTCATACGCGATTGTACAACTTCTTTAGAATCTTGCGCTCGTGTGGTAAGCCTTTTTTCTAACTCTTGATAGGACGGCGGAAGAATAAAAACGCGCACCAAATCCCTTCCCATTTGTTGGTTTAGTTGCTGAGCCCCTTGCCAATCTATGTCGAAAAGTACGTCCTTTCCAGCAGTAAGCACTTCCTCTACAAATTGTTTAGGCGTTCCATAGTATTGACCAAAAACCTGTGCATGCTCTAGAAAAGCGCCTTCTTTTATTTTTTGTTCAAAGGTTTCCTTATTTGTAAAGAAATAATCTTTCCCCTCGACTTCTCCTACTCGTTTTAGGCGCGTTGTCATAGAAACAGACATACGCAAATCAGGATCTTTTTCAAGCAAGGCCCGCGCTATGGAACTTTTTCCTGCTCCTGACGGAGAAGAAAGAACAAGCATAAGGCCTCGACGCTGCAAAGGATTGAAGGAACTATCTAAAGAATTGATCATTTTACTTCCTTACTGATCATGCTCCCCTCTAAAGGGAACAAACACTACAGGCAAAATAGCCTTCTGAGAAATATGCCCTTTTTCGTCTTTTTTTACCAGAGTCAGAATTTGAGATTTTCCTTCCGCACCAATAGGTATAACCATCCTACCTCCTGGTTTTAGTTGATTTAAAAGCTCTTGTGGTATTTCTTCTGCCGCTGCTGTAACAATGATTTTATTATAAGGTGCATATTTGGACCAACCTTCTCTTCCTTGCCCTATAAGAACAAAGATATTTTTATACCCTGATGCTTGAAAACATTTTTCAGCTTGCTGTGCAAGTTGTGGGATAATTTCAATTGTATATACTTTAGAAGCTAATTTAGAAAGGATAGCTGCTTGATATCCTGATCCTGTTCCGATTTCCAAGAGTCGATCTGTCTTTTTTACTTCCAAAAGCTCTGTCATAAGCACCACAATATAAGGCTGCGAAATAGTCTGACCATGCCCAATAGGAAATGCGCTATTAATATAAGCCATTTCTTCTTGAGAAGAATCCATAAATCTATGCCGTGGCACTTCCATGAAAGCTTTCCATACAGAAGGAGAAACAGAGGAAACACCTGTCAAATAACTTGTTTCTTTAATTTCTTGTAAAATTTCTTTCTTTAATTGCTGTTGGAGATTCTGCATAGGATCCTCATGTCCTTGGATTAAATGACTTTGCAAAATGCATATAACAAAAAGAATAAATACCTTTAACATTCTTATACACTTTAAATTTATTAGGCTCTTAAGCCTATCCACTCCATACTTTGCATGGTATTATTCGTTTCTATAATACAGCTGTACTTTAAACGCCCTCGGCTTTAAAATACACTATATCTTTCCCTATGAAAAATCTTTTAAAAATACGTTTTATGCTATTATAGAAGAAAAATTACCAGTCAAAGCGCACGCAGGGTGTGGCACAGATGTCTGTGGTACTTTTGATATTACAGGTAAAGCCGAAGAGGTAAGAGAAGCATTACGAAAAAATGCCTCCACATGGTACTTGGAAGCCTGCAAGCGTTGTTCAGGTGAGTATGGGCAAAACCCTCAATGTAAATGGCATTATTAGTATCTAGCTTGAATTAGATATAAGAAAGAAAAAGATAAGTTTTGATTGTCATCCCGCCACTTGATCGCGGGATCCAGGACAATAACTTGAGTTCCTTAGAACTCTCAAAATAAAAATAAGGGTTAATAGATGGTGGCTGAACCCCTGGATGCCCCGGTCAAGCCGCGGCATGACATTTTCTTATATCTTAAGAAACCTGTTTTTTCTTCTTCTTTTTGATTTGCCGCCATTTCTGATGGTGAACTGCATGGTTTTTATAGGTGGTAGAAAAAATATGACCACCTGATCCATCCGCTACAAAAAAGAATTCTTTTGTGCCCAAAGGATGTAAAACAGCTTCTATAGTAGCACGACCTGGATTACAGATAGGTGAAGGAGGCAACCCCAGGTTCGTATAGGTATTGTAAGGGTGATCTTTCTTAAGGTCTTTTTTAGATAAAGAGTGATCTAACTCCTTTCTTCCTTTTGTTAAGGCAAAGATAACAGTGGGATCAGCCTGCAAAGGCATTCCTTTGCGAAGTCGGTTTACAAAAACACCTGCTATACGCCTACGTTCACTCGCTTTTTGAGCTTCTTTCTCTACAATTGATGCTAAGATTAAAGCTTCTTGTGGTGTTAGGATAGGTAGATTCTCTTCTCTATGATCCCATAAAAGAAGGAGTGTCTCTTCCATTCCTCGTCTCATACGTGCGATAAGCTCCTGGCGTGTTGTATCATAAACGTAATAGTAGGTACTGGGCAAAAGAGAGCCTTCAGGAGGAATCTCATAAAGTTCTCCTTGAAGCGCTTCTGCTCCATTTAGCCGCTTAACGACTTCTAACGAAGTAAGCCCTTCTGGGATGGTAATTCTATGGATAACGACATCTCCCTTATTGAGAAGGCGGATGGCATCCCATAAGCTTATCCAAGGATAGAACGCATACTCTCCTGCTTGCAAAGGACGATGCCGCATATAAGAGACGATACGAAATAAGAAAGGCGTGTCTATAACACCCTTTTCTTCTAGCAATACCCCTATATTTTTTGTAGAAGTTCCTTGCGGAATAATGACAGTTTTCTTCTCAGAAAGAGGGCCTGGAGAAAAAACCTTTCCATAGCTTAAATATCCTAAGATAAAAAGGAATAATCCTCCTAAAAAAGCTGCGATAATCCAAAAAGAAAGTTTTCTTATCATTAAAACCTTTTACCATATATCGCTTATGGTGCGAAGCCCTTGATACTCCTCAATGCGTCTCTTTGTAGCTGGGGAGATATCTTGGGGTAAAGCATTCAAATCAAACCACTGACTATCTTTTATCTCAAAAGAAGACTGAGGTTCTCTTTTAAAGGAGTGGGCTACATATAAAA
>CAYUAL010000102.1:0-5511 GCA_964442815.1 uncultured Alphaproteobacteria bacterium
GAAGGGGGTTGGGGGGTTAGGTTGCAGCCGCGCCAACACCCCCGCCTTCACCAAAAGCAATTAATTTATGGTTCCTCAGATCTTCTGGAGAGTTAGGCTCACCATATCTATCTAAATATCTCTGTGACGCATATGCATGGAGGTTATAAGATAGTAAATTTCTTTGAATGAGGTCTGAACTCCTGGAAGGAACAACACGAATACCTATATCTGCATCTCTTCTAGAAAGATTTAACTCTTTATCATCCAGAATAAGTTCAATATTTATATGAGGGTACTGCTCCATAAAAGCATGGATACGAGGAGCCAACCATAACTCTCCAAAAGCAACCGTTGTAGTAATCTTCAACGTACCTTGCGGGCGCTCTTTATTTTCAGTCATAAGAGACTCTGCCAAAGCTAGCTTTGAGAAGATCTCTTGCACTACCCCATAAAGAATTTCTCCTTGCTCAGTAAGGACTAGACCTCTGGCATGACGATGAAACAAAGAACACTTCAAAGAAGCTTCTAAGCCCATAATTTGACGGCTTATAGCAGACTGGCTTAATTTTAGTTTCTCCCCAGCGTGCGTGAAACTTCCAGCCTGAACAACTGTGTAAAAAGTACGTAATTTATCCCAATCCATAGACATGCATAAAACTCATATGTTTTTTCTTATCTGTATCCTCTTTTTTACCATAGGTCTAGTCTTTTTATAAAGAGTGCAGTAAAAGAAAAAAAATATATATTTTAGGTCACACTTTTATGATAATTACCATTGATGGTCCCTCTGGATCCGGGAAAGGAACAATTGCTCGCCTTCTAGGAGAAAAACTAGGATTTGCCGTTTTAGATACTGGACTATTATATCGTCTTTTAGGGTATATGGTTTTAGAAAATGGCGGAAACCCTGAAATTCAAGAAGATATTTTAAAAGTTTTACCCCATTTTAAGGAAGCACTACCTCTTCTATCTTCTCCTGTCCTAAGAGAAGATAAAGCTGCACAAGCCGCCTCACGTATTGCCCAGTACCCTATCGTTCGTAAGCATCTTCTTCAGTACCAACGAGACTTTGCTAAAACTCCCCCTCCTCCTGCTCACGGCGCTATCCTAGATGGGAGGGATATTGGTACAGTCGTATGTCCCGATGCAGATGTGAAATTTTTTATTACAGCCTCCCCAGAAATTCGAGCACAAAGACGCTGGAAAGAGTTGCAAGACAGGGGGATTATGTGTATGTTGGACGACGTCTTGCGGGACCTAAAAGAAAGAGATTATCGAGATGCAAATCGCGCTTGTGATCCTCTAAAGCCAGCTTCTGATGCAATCATACTGGATACCTCTGATAAAAGCCCTCAGGAAATCCTTAGTATAGCTCTAGGATATATTTCAAAGTATAGAAGGGCTTAACTAAGGCTTATTAAGTGTATCTTTAAAAAATCTTAAAGATATGAGTATTAACCAACCAACAAATCCTTTGCGTATGCAAAGAACAAAAGGCTTTTCTAATGAGTACAAAACACCTGAAGGATTCTACTGGAGAATCTTTTTCTGAATTACTTGAAGCATTTCTCGGCACACCTGAAAATACTCTTGAAGGACGTGTTGTTAAAGGAACCGTTATTTCTGTTGATGATGATTATGTTATTGTAGACGTCGGACTGAAATCCGAAGGAAAAATTTCCGTAAAAGAATTTAAATCGCTTGGCGATGAAAGTGAAATTAAAGTAGATGATCTCGTCGATGTATATGTTGAAAAACTAGAAGATAAAAATGGCGAAGTCGTTTTAAGTCGTGAGCGTGCTCGAAGAGAAGCTGTTTGGGGACAACTTGAAAAAGCACATACCAATGGAGAAAGTGTGCTCGGCGTTATTTTCAATCGTATTAAAGGCGGCTTTACAGTTGACTTAGGTGGTGCAGTAGCGTTCTTGCCCGGAAGCCAAGTAGATGTCCGACCCATAAAAGATGTACAACCTCTCATGGGAGTACCTCAACCTTTTATGATCCTCAAAATGGACAGATTGAGAGGAAATATTGTTGTTTCTCGCAGATCTCTCTTAGAAGAAGGTGGATCTGAAGGGCAAGCCGAACTTCTTGCTAACTTAGAAGAAGGGCAAGTTATTACCGGTACTGTAAAAAATATTACAGATTATGGTGCCTTTATTGATTTAGGTGGCATTGATGGGCTCCTCCATGTGACAGATATATCTTGGAAGCGCATTAACAACCCCTCTGAGGTTCTTTCTGTCGGACAGAAAGTGCAAGTTATTGTTACTAAGTTTAATAAGGAGAACTCTCGTATTTCTTTAGGCATGAAGCAACTAGAGAATGATCCTTGGCAAGGGGTAGACCATAAATATCCTCTCGGCGCTGTTTACAACGGACGAGTAACAAACATCGCAGATTACGGAGCTTTTATAGAGTTAGAACCCGGTGTAGAAGGTCTTGTTCACGTCTCAGAAATGAGCTGGACAAAGAAAAACGTACATCCAAATAAAATTTTATCTTCTGGACAAGAAGTAGAAGTCAAAGTACTCGAAATAGACCCCTCCAAACGCCGTATTTCTTTAGGCATTAAACAATGCCAAGAAAATCCTTGGCAAGCTTTTGCTGATGCACATAAAGCAGGAGATATCATCGAAGGAGAAATCCGTAATATTACTGATTTTGGTTTATTCGTTGCTCTCAATAATGAGATTGACGGGATGGTACATGCCTCCGACTTATCTTGGGAAAAATCTGGAGAAGAAGCCCTAAAGCAATACAAAAAAGGAGAAACTATCCCTGTCAAAGTTCTAGATATCGATGTGGATAAAGAACGCGTTGGTCTTGGTGTAAAACAACTTTCCAAAGATCCTTTTGAAGATGCTTTTTCTAAGTACAAAAACGGCCAGGTTATTACTTGTACTGTTACAAGTATTCAAGATAACGGCATCGACGTAAAAATCATGGATGAGGTACCTGGATTCATTAAGAAAAGTGACTTATCTCGTGAGCGTAGTGAACAAAGGTCTGATCGTTTTGCTGTAGGAGAAAAAGTAGATGCTACTATCATTTCCATTGATAAACGTAGCCGTCAAATTTCTCTCTCTATTAAGGCACATGAAATGGCTGAAGAAAAACGTGTTATGGCAGAATATGGTTCTTCTGACAGCGGTGCAAGCTTAGGAGATATCTTAGGCGCTGCCATGACAAAAGCAAAAGGTAAAAAAGCTACAGAAGATTCTTCCAAAGAAGCTGGAGAACCTAAAGCCAAAGCAAAGAAAGCAAAAGAAGTAGAATCAGATGAACCTAAAGCGTCTGTTAAAAAAGCTTCTTCTGCTAAAGCCAAAGAAAAGAAAGAAGAGAACTCAGAAGACTCTGAGACATCTGAGAAGCCAAAAGCTTCTAAAGCTAAAAAAGCTAAAGCTGAGTAAACAACTTTCGATCTCACCCCGTGGCTTGACCACGGGGTCCAGGGTAACTTGAAAGGTCTCTGGATACCGTGGCCTCCTCCTTGGCCAGCCTACGCTCTTTGAGCATCGGCTGGCAGGCTCCAAAGTCAGTCTACCGAAGCTTTAGCGTAGGTAGGCAAGGCTTCGGCGGACAGGAAGCCGCAGTATGACAACGAAGAATTCTAAATCACCGTCACACGGAGATCCTGCCTATAGGATGCATTAAAACACAACTCCGTCAAAGCCCAGACAAGAGCGTCCATGCGGTCTGGAGACTTTTTTGTCTTTCCTGGAACATATGTACAGAGTTGCTCTTCCAATTTTATAAAAGGCTTCAAATGAAAGACTTTCTCTTGTTCATATAAAGCTGCAATAGGCTCTGCACGAATAGATTTCCCGCGTGTTGCCCGTACTGCTTTAAAGCTAATAGCAGTATCTAACGAGCGCAACAGGTTCTCTACCAAGTCTCCTCCTTGGTTAACCTCGCTTACAACCCGATCAACATCATAAGAATAATACCCCTCAATAACGCGCTTTGCCCAGAAAGTAGGAGAGCCCCGGCAGGATAAATCTTCCAGAACATATACTTCTTCTTTTAAGGTTTTCCCTACTATAATGATACCTGTTTCGTCACTATCCACGCCAGAAGTTATGGCAGGATCTACTCCCATAATAATACGCTCAAAAGCTTGCAAATAAGAAAGACTCAGCATGGAAAATACAAAT
This sequence comes from uncultured Alphaproteobacteria bacterium, assembly GCA_964442815.1. Classification (GTDB taxonomy): domain Bacteria; phylum Pseudomonadota; class Alphaproteobacteria; order 16-39-46; family 16-39-46; genus CAYUAL01. Next base: position 4,140 of record CAYUAL010000102.1, read on the forward strand.
CTTCTGTCAAGAGAAAAGAGCTTTTTTCTTATCCCCAAAAATTGGGGATAACTTTGGGGATAACAACCTGCCAAGAGTCCACAACGCTAAGAAACCTCTTTTTCTTGCCCTTCTTGATGAGAAATTAAGCATGAACTTTAACCCGTTGATTTTAAATAATAAAAAAACATCCTTAAAAAAGTCTTTTTTTGAGTCATCTTCTATTGACAACAAAAAAAAGAGGGTTTTTTATTTTCTTTAAGGTGTGGATAAATTATGCGAAAATATTTTAGCACCCTATACAGTTTAATTACTTTCTATATAGGCGCTTTATACTGAATAAAAGAGCGCTTCCACAAAGCTCCACTTTCTTCAAAAAAGCACTCTGCATAAAGCTCTTGAGCTGCAAGAGAAGTATTTGCAAAACGTTTTTCTACTTCTTCTAAAAAATGAAAAGACAAATTATTTTTATTCTCAAAAGTATTTCCCCGCGTAACAAAAATAGAAGGATCCTCTAAAATTTTTTTAAGAATGGGAATAGGCCGAGGCGTGGTGGTTAAAATAATCTTGGGAGATGTACCAAGACGAACAGATAAATTAATTTGTTCCCAAACTTCCTCTGCTTTTGGAAGTTTTGCGAATTCATCTATCCAGGCACAGTCAAACTGAGGACCACGAAGCTTTTCAGGCATATTTCCTCCATACAAAAATGCTTCAGCCCCTTCTTTTTGCCATATAAGTTTTAAAGCCCCTTTATCAAATAAAGGTAGTTGATCTTTAGGATAAATGCTTAGAAGCCCACTAATACCCTCTGCCATTACAGATTTAGCTTCTCGCAAAGAAGCGCTTATACAGGCAATACGCCGAACCTTCCTTTGTGAAACCAGGGCACGGATAGTTTCTGCACCTGTTCTTGTTTTACCAAAGCCTCTTCCTGCTAGAATAAGCCATGTATGCCAAGGTTCGGGAGGAGGAAGTTGAGAAGGCCGTGCTCGTATCTCCCAATTAAAAGCATCTTCTACAACTTTGCGACGCTTTAATTCTTCTAAACCTATTTTTTGAAAAAGACTTAGCAACTCCTGTCTTTCTCTTAAAGACATGCCATCCTCTCCAAAAATAAACTAAAATACTAATTTGAAAAACGCTTTTTTATTATAGGATAAAACTGGTTAATCCCTAATCCCACAGCAATAAAAAAACTTCCTATTCCTTCTTCTATAGTAAAAGAATCGTTAAAAAGAGGAATGGTAAAAAGAGCTACGGTAACTGGAATAAGCATGGAAAAAGGCGTTACGACGGCTGTTTGGTATTTTTTTAATAAATATCCCCAAAGAGCATATCCCAATACACCTGAAATAAGAGCACTATATAAAACAGCCGCATAACTCAAAAG
>CAYUAL010000103.1:0-5439 GCA_964442815.1 uncultured Alphaproteobacteria bacterium
CTTTGCTCGTATAAAAAGAACATGGTTATTTCTTCCTTTTTCTTTTTTATTGAGCAAATTTTATAAACCTACCCAAACCGGCCAAATCATATAAATTATAATCCGAGCAAATTCTTTAGGAGCTTTTCTGGTTTTATAGGCATATCATTTTGTTGTGGTTTTGATCCGGATTTTTGCTCTTCTTCATTTCCTAAAACCGAATTTATAACTTTTCCGACATCTCCCCCTATATTCTTCGCTGCTTTATTAAGTAGCTGATTAGCCGTTTCAGATAAAAGAAGATCAACCAATATCTTCTCATCCATTTTATAAGAAGGAGACTCCAGGGAACCTTCTATCTGCATTCCAAGAGAAGGAAGCTTTCCAAGCTCTTTAATTTTAATCTTAGCTCCCATATTCATATACCATTGCGGAAGGTTAATAGTTCCACCTGCGTTGATTATTATTTCATCTGAAAGAAATTCCAAATTATGCGTTGTTGCTTTTCCTTCTCGAACCCCAAAATCTCCTTTTAAATGCGTAAAGTTTGTATCGGCTTTTGTGTTAAGACTTTGTATAAGCGTATAAACGTCTGCTGGTGTTTTAATATGCTTAATATCATTCACAAATTTTCTCACATTAAAGATTTCAACAACACCATTGGTTAAATTTAGATGTATGTTGCCAGATAGCGTATTAACAGCTTGCCAGGTACTATTTCCTGTTGCTCCAAGCTGCATAGAAACTCCTAAGATTGCCTTCTTTAGGGGCGTATGCCTTGCCTGGGGTAAAGAAGCTACGTTTATCCCTTGAATGGTCCCATCTACCTTGATAGAAGCAGGAGTTCCCTGGTGAACACTCAGCGTCCCATTAAATCTACCTCCATATCCAGCTGCTTGAAAAGGAGCAAGCTGCAAATTACCCTCTTTGAGATGCAAGTTTCCATTCAATTGATGGATCTGATAAACATCATAGAGCACTTCCGCAATGGAAAACTTAAGATCTATATTTATTGCTTTTAAAATCTCAAGATTCCATGCTTCTTTAGACCAGTGCATGTACATGGACCCATTAGCATTAGCAGGAGCTGATATTTTGTTAAGAGGGGCTGTTTTTTCTTTAGAAGACACAGCTGCAGGAATAGAAGCCTTCTTTTCTTCTGCTGCTAATAAAATATTTAAATCCAAGGCATTTAAAGATAAATCCGCATTTATATAAGGCTTTGTTTTATCTTTCTGGAAAAGTATATTTCCTGTTCCCTTTATTTTTCCCACAGTAAAATTTAAAGATTTTAAGGTATAAGAATTTGCAGTCGCATTTAAGTGCGTTGATATATTAATAGCTCCTTGCAAATAAGGAAGTTTATCTGCCTCCACCCAGTTTAAAAAGGTTTGCGGAGAATCTGAATGAATAGTAATAGCTCCATTCCAAAGAGTTTTATCACTATACTGCCCTTTTGCAGAAAGACCTAAATGGGAGGTGCCTTCACTCAGATCTAGCTTTAAATCAAGCTGAGAGGCTTTATAAGTTATATTCCCTAAAATCTTAAGATTTTCTAACGCTATAGTAAGATTTGTTATTTTAACGTTTTCAGGTTCCGCATCAACATGCGCTGCAAGTTGAATCCCTTTTTGTAGATCAAGTTTTTTATTCTTTAAGTCTAAAGAGAAAGGAATTTTTAAAGCACTTGCTTTGATGTCCCCAAGAAATTTCTTATCTTGTATAGTTCCTCTTACTTCAAGACTTCCATAATTCTGCTGCGATTTAGTAACAGATATAATTGCATCTAAAGGAGAAGAATTTTTACCTGTCAACTCTCCTGTTTTAATATTTCCTTTTAACAAATATCCATCCAGCTCTAATTGGCCCTCCACGAAAAAAGGCCCAACTAAAGAATCCAAAGATCCTTCTAAATTTACATCCTTAAGCTCATGATGTGTATTGGTCTGTAGATCTTTGTATGTTATAGCACCTTTCTTTATTTTAATCTTTTTCAAAGAAAGACTTATTTCACGGTTCTTTGGGACTTCTGTTTTTGAGGATTCAGGTAATATGATCGTTTTCTTAGAGTCTTTTCTATCTTGTATAGGCGTAGACTCGTCTATATCCCAATTATTTTTTCCATTTTTAAAAGTCTCAAGAGAAATAAAAGGCTCTTCTAAATCAACTTGATTCACTATGATCTTGCCAGAAAATAAAGGAATAAGTTCCGTACTTAAAGAAAGACTTTTTAAAACAATAAAGTTTTCTGCAGTTCCTTGAGGTTTATTTTTTATATAGACTTCTTTTGCGGTTAAATGTGGTGTTGGAAACAACCCAAGATGGATAGGTCCCTTTAGCTCTATATCAAAACCTGTACGCGTCTTAACGGCTGTGCCTATGGGGCCTTTGTAATGGCTCCAATCAATAAAACTGGGAACTATGACAGCAAAGATAAGGACAAGAAGAAGTGCTAAAATGCTATATATGTATTTCTTCATGGTTTTTCTTTTTGTATGTCATGCTGAATTTGGTTCAGCATCTTATTGTACTGCCTGAGATCCCGAATCAAGTTCGGGATGACAACACCTTACGAAGCTGCAGCAACTTCTTTTTCCTTAGAGGGCTTATCTTTAGAGAGGACAAACTTTGGAGGTGACTTTCCTACAGCTACTTTGTCATCAATGATAACTTCGCTAACTTTCTCTCTACTTGGCAGGTCATACATGGTCTCTAATAAAATATGTTCCATGATCGAACGAAGGCCACGTGCACCCGTTTTTCTTTCAATTGCTCGCTTAGCAATCACTTCGAGAGCTTTATCTGTAAAACGAAGTTCTGCTCCTTCCATTTCAAACAACTTTTGATATTGCTTCACAAGTGCGTTCTTAGGCTTAGTTAAAATATCGATAAGAGCTTGCTCATCCAGATCCTCTAGAGTAGCAACTACGGGAAGACGACCAATAAATTCAGGAATTAACCCAAACTTAAGAAGGTCTTCGGGCTCAACATCTCGCAGAAGCTCTCCTGTATTTCGCTCATCTGGTGAACGAACATCAGCTCCGAATCCAATGGATGTACCTCGTCCTCTAGCAGCAATGATACGGTCAAGGCCTGCAAAAGCACCACCACAAATAAATAGGATATTTGTGGTATCTACTTGTAAAAATTCTTGTTGAGGATGCTTACGTCCTCCTTGAGGAGGAACAGCAGCCATGGTCCCCTCCATGATTTTTAAGAGAGCTTGCTGAACTCCTTCTCCTGAAACGTCTCGTGTAATAGAAGGATTATCAGATTTACGAGAAATCTTATCAATCTCGTCAATATAAACGATTCCTCGTTGGGCTCGCTCCACGTTATAATCAGACGCCTGAAGAAGCTTTAGAATGATATTCTCTACGTCTTCTCCTACGTAACCAGCTTCCGTTAAAGTGGTTGCATCTGCCATAGTAAAAGGAACATCAAGGATACGTGCTAATGTTTGCGCTAATAACGTCTTACCGCATCCTGTGGGCCCAATAAGAAGAATATTAGACTTTGTAAGCTCTACTTCATCCGTTTTAGAATCGTGTTGAAGACGCTTATAATGATTGTATACCGCAACGGCAAGAATCTTCTTTGCGTGATCTTGCCCAATCACATAATCATCTAAAACTTTACGAATCTCTTGGGGAGTTGGAAATCCTCGACCCGTTTTTGCGATAGAGGTTTTATATTCTTCCCGAATGATATCATTACACAGTTCAATGCATTCATCACAAATGAAAACAGTTGGTCCTGCAATGAGTTTCCGAACTTCATGCTGGCTTTTGCCGCAAAAAGAGCAATATAAGGTTGGACGCGAATTTTCAGAATCAGATTTGCTCATACAAAATCACCACAAGATTAACAATCATTTCTCTTCTTAGTTAACCATGTCTAAAGACGAGAAACAAGCCCTTGCATACTAAATCTTTTTTCTTTTGGGTTAAGAGAACTTTATTTATAAATCTTCTTTCTCTTTCATCTCTTCTTGTGGACGTTCCTTTACAACACGGTCAATAAGCCCAAATTCTTTAGCTTCATCAGCATCCATGAAGCGATCTCTTTCCATGACATCGTCAATTACGTTAAGAGGTTGTCCGGTACGCTCAGCGTAAATCTTATTAAGTCTCGTGCGAAGAGATATAATTTCTTTTGCTTGGATTTCTATGTCTGTTGCCTGGCCTCGGGCGCCTCCATGAGGTTGGTGTGTCATGATACGTGCATTCGGCAAAGCAAATCTTTTTCCCTTTGTCCCAGCCGTTAAAAGAAGAGACCCAAAAGAAGCCGCTATTCCCATACAAAATGTAGCAACATCACATCGGATATAGTTCATGGTATCAAAGATAGCAAATCCAGAATATACTTCTCCCCCTGGAGAGTTAATGTACATAAAAATGTCTTTCTTAGGATTTTCAGCTTCTAAAAATAAAAGCTGAGCGCATATTAAGCTTGATAAGCCATCATTGATGGGCCCATTTAAAAAGATAATACGTTCCTTCAAAAGTCGAGAGAAAATATCATAGGACCTTTCCCCTCTGCTTGTCTGCTCTACTACAATTGGAACTAACATATCCATTTGAAGAGGATGCTTTTCACTCATTGTTATTTTCCCCATATTTTATGATTTTTTTGAAGAAGTCTTTCCTTTTTTCTTTTCCGTTTCTCCTTCTTCCTCATCTTCCCCAGCTACTATAGTAACAAGGTCCTTATAAGTAACTTCTTTTTCTTTTATTTTAGAGCTTTCCAAAATAAAATCTATTACTTTTTCTTCAAAAATTGGAGCTTGAAGAGCTGCCGTTGCTTGTGAATTATTCCGATAATATTCCAAGACTTGTTTTTCTTGCCCAGGATACTGACGTGCTTGCTCATAAACTGCTTTTGCCAATTCCTGCTGTGTCACAGAAATATTATTATGAACTCCGATGTCAGCTAATAAAAGCCCTAAACGAACACGTCGAACGGCAATATCTCGGTATTCCTTCTCAAATTTTTCTTTTTCCTTCTCAGAAAAAGGAGCTTTTCTCTCTCTTTCTTCTTCTTCTAGAATTGTTTTTAATTCAAGATCAACCATGCCTTCTGGTACGTCAAAGCCGTGCTCTGCAGATAATTTATCTAAGATTTGACGCTTAAGGTGTTGACGTGAGAGAGCTTCGTGATCTTTTTTAAGCTGATCTTCTATTCTTTCTTCTAACTGTTTAGCATTCTCAAGCCCTAATTCTTTTGAAAGTTCTTCTTTATTAGGCAGCTTAAGTGTTTCGATATTCTCGATAAGAACTTCTACCGTACATTTTTTGCCACCTAGTTTTTTGCCAAAAAACATTTCAGGCAGAACGGTTTCTATTTCTTTCTTTTCCTTTCTTTTCATGCCTATTAAAGCAGCATCAAAAGAATCTCCAAATACCTGTGTTCCCACAACATAAAAAGCATCTTTTCTGTCTTCTATCGTCTTACCTTTCT
>CAYUAL010000104.1:0-5410 GCA_964442815.1 uncultured Alphaproteobacteria bacterium
GATGAAGGAAGAGCATTTTTAGGGCTCCATTGTAATCCTCTTAGAAATAAGGAAAAAGAAGCAGAAGGTTGAGAAGATTTTTCTGGTATAGGCCAAGAAGAAAATGAAGAAAAAGGTACGTTTAAAAATTCTAGTAAATTACGTTCTTCATAAAGCCAAAATTCAGGAAAAGAAGAAGGATTTTTTTGATAGGATTCTAAGGCAAAACTAGAAACAGGATCTAAGACAATAGAACCTTTTGGTAAAGAAAGGATGGATTTAAGTAATCCCTTACTACCAGGGAAAAGGCCTTGGGGGCCAAGAGCCATAATGGATGCGTTTGTGCTGTGTGTGCTTAAGATATGAGCGAGGGAAGAGAATATATATTCTTTATATTGCGAGGGAGAAAGAATGTGTGTGCCCTCGCTGAAATAAGGCCATATCTCTTTAAAAAGATCCCAGAATAAAAGACATTTTTCCTCGAATAAGGTGCTTTTCCCATGGAGGGATAGGAAAACCTCCTCTGGTTTTTTTCCTTGGCTTTGTAAAAGATCTAAAAAATCACATAAATTCTCAGCAAGTGTAAGTTGTTCTTCAAAAGATGAGGAAATTTTTTGAGCTATCTTCAAGCATAAGAAAAAAGGTTCTCTAGCAGAAGGATTTGGGGGAGCAAACTTAAGTGTGAATTCTTCAGAGAAAGTATTTGGGTATAAGGATTTTAAAAAGTCTAGAGGGCGTGTTGGAATTTCCCCCAAAGTAAAAAATGTGGGAAGGAAGAGAGCTCCTTTTCCCTTTTCTTTGTACAAATTAAGAAGCATTTGGATTAATGTTCGCTTAGCACGAGCCGTAGGGAGAAGAATAGTATAAGAGGATAAATAAAAAGGATCTGAGGAGATATCTACTGCATTTAAAAGCGTTTCAGTAATTCCTTGAAGAAAGGAAAGGGAACTTTGATATGTATAGATACCATGAAATTCCTGGAGATTTTCGCCCATTAAATCTCTACAAGTCCCATAAGATTTTTAATTTCTTTCATGTGGAGGGTTGCTAGGGATAGAGCCTTTTCAGTGCCTTTTTTTAATTCTTGGAGGAGATATCCTTTATCTTGTAAAAGATAATGGATTTTTTTAGAAAGCGGAACTATTTCAGCAATAAGAGCATCAGAGAGAGCATTTTTTAATACAGAAAAAGACTTACCGGAAAATTCTTGGCAGGTTTTTTCTAAATTTTGATGGGTAAGAGATGCATAAAGAATTAATAAATTTTCTGCTTCTGGACGACCTTCCAGGTCTTTTGGAGAGTCGGGTAAAAGAAAAGAATCTGTTTTGGCTTTTTGGATTTTTAACCGTATGGTGTGTTCATCATCTTTTAAACTAATACGACTATACTCAGAAAGATCCGATTTGCTCATTTTATGAGTACCATCTCGTAAACTCATAACGCGAACAGCGGAACCCAAGATCATAGGTTCAGGAAGGGGAAAGAAGTTTTCTTGGTACCGTTTATTAAACACTCCAGCAATATCGCGTGTAAGTTCAATGTGTTGTTTTTGGTCTTCTCCTACAGGAACATGCGTTGCTTTATAGAGAAGAATATCGGCAGCCATTAAAACTGGGTAAGCGTATAACCCAAGGCCAGCTTGTTCTTTTACTTTGCCTGCTTTTTCTTTGAATTGAGTCATGCGATTTAACCACCCTAAAGGGGTTAAGCATCCTAAAAGCCATCCAAGTTCGCTATGAGCTGCAATACAACTTTGAGGAAAAATAGCAGAATGGGCAGGATCAATACCTGAAGCAATATAGACAGCTGCAGTCTCTAGAATGGTTTCTCGGAAATGGATAGGATCTTGAGGAAGGGTGAGAGCATGCAAATCCACAATACAAAATAAGCACTCATGCGTTTTTTGAAAGTGGACCCAATTTCTAAGTGCTCCCAAGTAATTACCAATATGGAGATTTCCCGTAGGTTGAATTCCTGATAAAACACGTTGTGTATGAGGCATATTACGTCTGTGTTAAGCAGCTTTATGAGGATGGAAAATAAGATCTAGAAGACGTCCCAGAACGCTACGCAATTCTTTACGTGGAACAACCATATCAATCATACCGTGATCTAAAAGATACTCGGCTTGTTGGAAGCCTTCTGGGAGTTTCTCTCGGATAGTTTCTTCAATGACACGGGTACCTGCAAATCCAATCATGGAACCCGGTTCTGCAAGGGCAATATCCCCTAACATGGCAAAAGAAGCAGCAACTCCACCTGTTGTAGGGTCCGTTAAAAGTACCCAATACGGGAGGTTTGCTTCTCTTAGCAATTGGATGGCTATGGTTGTACGGGGCATTTGCATAAGGGAAAGGATACCCTCTTGCATGCGTGCCCCTCCTGATGCAGGAATAGCTAAAAGAGGAAGACGACGTTGAATAGCATGTCGGGCAGCCGCCACAAATCCTTCTCCTACAGCTAGTCCCATAGACCCCCCCATAAAAGAAAAATTAAAAACAGCGGCAACCATTCCCAGCCCGTTTATTTTTCCTTCAGCTACGATAAGAGCATCTTTTTCGTGGGTTTTTGCTTGGTATTCTTTTAGGCGTTCCGTATAGCGTTTCGTATCTTTAAATTTGAGAGGATCCTGTATGGGGGTTGGTAGGCTAATACGTGTATATTGACCTTCATCAAAAAGAAGATCTAATCTTTGTGAAGCAGTTAATCTGCCATGATGACCACAATGATGGCAAACATAAAGATCACGGACATAATCGCGATGAAAAATCATTTGCTCACAGGAAACGCATTTATGCCATAAATTTTCAGGAACATCAGCTTTTTTTGTAGGAACAAGCGCTTGAATTTTTGGGCGAACAAAGTTGGTAATCCAATTCATAGATAGAAATTCCCTTATTTAGATTCAAGATAATGAGGAGAGAGCAACTCTTCTTTGTTGTACAATATAATAATTAAGATTCAACCTTTTTCTTAAAAGACAAGTGTAGCCGCATAAAAATAGCTCCACATAAAAAGGCAATAAAGAAAACGCAGATTATTAAAAGGGAAAGGGGCCAGATTATTTCGTAAGGAAAAGGCCATAAAGAAACAGTTACAGAAGCCTTATTTGCAACAGAAAAAATAATAGCGATACAAAAAACAAGAAAGGTAAAAAGGCGTGCCATACTACTCTCCTTTAATAAAGATTTGTGAAGAGGGTATCACTTTTCATTTCTCTCTGTCTATGCTTCAGGAATAAGAGCAATGTAAAAGTGAGAGAAATGAGAGTGAATTCTTTTTTCGATAGCTTGTTGTAAAGATATAATCTGCTCAAATGTGGCTGTGTCGTTTGTAGTATAGCCTAAAGAGCAGAAATGAGCTCGGCCCGCTTTTCGAACTTTGAAATATTTTATTTTGATATCTAATTTAAGGGATTTGGAACAGTCTTTTGCTATTTTGATTACAGTATCTTCAAGATGGGAATGGTGTTTAGGTTTTCGATCCAGCAGATCATTTAAGCTTTCAGAAAAGAGAGAACAAAGTTGTGCTAAGATTAATATAACCATTATGCAGGTCATAAGGGGATCAACATAAATAGATAAGCTATTTAGATAAGCACTAGAACTATGCTCTAGAAAATAAGCGAAAATAAAGCCTACAAAAAGTCCAAGGGCTACTATAATGCCGTATCTCCAACTTAAAACTTGCATCGCTAGCAAAGGAGAAGGATATTTTTTATAAATAAACGCAGTATAATAATACAAAATGCTATTTGTAATTATCGCAAATACTATATAACTTAATCCCCAATTGAAACTTTTTATGAAACTAGAGTCATGATATAACTCTTTTACAGAGTGAAGTATGCTTACAATACAAGTTATTATCATGATGGCGGCCTGTACTCCTACTAAAAGAGGTTCAAGCTTAAAATATCCAAACTGATAAGTTTGAGAAGGGGGAGCTATCAGTAACCTAGCTACAATAAGAGTAGCTAATCCTGAAATAACATCAAAGATGGAAAGTGCTCCATCAAGAATAAGAGCTGTTGAGTGTGTAAGTATTCCTGTGGTAACAGAAAATACCGCAATGATTACATAAAAAGTAAAAATAATTAATAGACAATATTTTTCACTAAAAAGAGTATTTGAGAGTTTCATAAAAGGTAGCAAAACAGCTTACTTTAAGCCGCTTCATCCCAATGGTTTATATGTGACAAGAGGATTCGGCCGCATTTAAAAAAAGGGAAAGCTTTTTCTTGGATTCGAACGCGTTCTCCTGTTTTAGGGTTTCTTCCTATGCGGCTGTTACGTTGGCGGATGGAAAAAGCTCCAAAGCTTCTAAATTCTGCTCGATTTTTATGGGCGAGTGTTTGGGTGATTTCTTCTAAGATAAGCGCGATAATACGTTCTATATATTCTTCTGTTAGTTCGGGGAATCTTTTAGCGAGTCTATTTGCAAGTTCTGAGCGTGTCATTGGAAGAACCTTATATTTTTTAGATTATTTGTTCAACAAATAAGAGAGCTTCTTTAATTCTTAGGATACCATGTTTTTCCTTTACGTCAATAAAGCATATAAAATGTTGTCTAGGCCCTTAATTGACCTTTTTAAAAAGGAGAAGTACAATATAAATAAGATAGAAAATAAATAATCATACTATATGGAGACCTATCATGAACTTAGCTATAACAGGAAGACATATAAATATTGGAGAAGCTTTTCAAACACATATTCATGATAAGTTTGAAGCCGTCGTAAAAAAATATTTCGGACGCACTGTAGATGGAACAATAACAATATCTAAAGATCATAATGAAATATATGTAGATATTTCTGTACATCCTGGAAAAGGTCTTGTAATTCAGGCAAAATCCCATGAACATGATGCTTATTTAGCTTTTGATAGTGCTCTAGATAAGCTCGATTTAAGAATGCGCAAGTATAAAGCTCGTTTAAGGGACCATCATAAAGGACCTAAAGAATCAGAAATTTTGTTAGGGTTGCAATATGTGGTACAACCTCAGGTAGAAGAAGAAATTTTAGGAGAAGCTCCCGCCATTATTGCTGAAATTGAAGCACAGGTTCCTACTTTAAGTGTAAGTGAAGCTGTTATGGCTCTGGAACTTTCTGAAGAAGCAGCGTTGCTTTTTAGAAATACAAAACACGGTGGTTTTAATATGGTCCACCGACGTTCAGATGGGCAAATTGGTTGGGTAGATCCTGAAGGTATGACAAAGAAAACTGTAAAAATATCAGCTTAGATAAGGATATTTCTGATAAATAAAGGCACTAAAGTTCTTTATGTGCTTTATGATTGACAAAAACCAGAAAATTCCTTAGACCCTACTCTTAAGCTTTCAATAGTTACTCTTAAGGGAGGGATGGCCGAGCGGTCAAAGGCAACAGACTGTAAATCTGTCGACGTATGTCTACGTAGGTTCAAATCCT
>CAYUAL010000105.1:0-5375 GCA_964442815.1 uncultured Alphaproteobacteria bacterium
CGCTAGCCGAAGCAGGTCATAGAACCTCTACAACCCTTTCTCAACAAGCGCTGGGGCAGTTCTCTTCTATAAAAAATTACTCTTCTGCCAAATCTTCTCCTGCTTATACAGCTCCTTCGTCTTATCAACCTCCTCTCCCTTCTCCTTCTTTTTCTGTGCAGGAGGAACGCACGCCTTCTTCCTGGGGGGGGCCTTCTTTTAGGCCTTTTGAAGAAGAAAAAACAGAAGAGAATATCCGCCATCCCTTAGGTGCAGCTTGTGCCCAAGTCCACGAAACATACATACTATCCCAAACCCAAGATGGTTTTGTGATTGTGGATCAACACGCTGCCCATGAGCGTCTCATATATGAAAAGCTTAAAATCGCTGCTGTTCAAGAAAACGTCCAACGTCAACTTCTTCTTATTCCAGAAATTATAGAACTACCAGGCGTCAAAGCCCAACTCCTTCTGAGTCGTGCCCCAGAACTAGAAACTTTTGGACTTCTCCTAGAATCTTTTGGAGAAAAAACGATTCTTGTTCGGGAGATACCTGCTCTTTTAGGAGAAGGATCCTTAAAAACAATCATAGAAGATATCGCAGAAGAAATAGAGCAATTCGATAAAGCCACCTCCCTTAAAGAACATCTTCATGAGATCTGCTCGTCTTTAGCCTGCCACGGTAGCATTCGTGCAGGTAAGCAAATGACCCTTCCTGAGATGAATGCTCTCCTTCGACAAATGGAGTCAACAGCTTTCTCAGGTCAATGCAACCACGGACGACCTACTTATATAGAACTTAAACTTAAAGATATTGAACGTCTTTTCCATCGAACGTAATAGAATACAATGTAGCATTTTTGAGATTGAAAAAATTAACTATACAGTACCTTAAAAGGTATTACTTAAAATAAAAAAAAGCTTCTAAAGCCTTTTTTTATTTTAATGACCCTACTCCCCCTACTTATACTCTTCTAAGGTTGCAGGACCTGAAGAGGAGAGATATAGTGTTACCTACCTAAATCTGAGGATGGTATGAAAAAGCTTATTAACGGGATCGTTCAATTTAGAAAAACCTCTCTAGCAAGTTATCGAGAGAAGTTTTCTAAACTCGCTTATGAACAATCGCCTGATACGTTTTTCATTGCCTGCAGTGATAGCCGCGTTGTTCCTAATGTCTTTGCGTCCACAGATCCAGGTGATTTGTTTGTTTTACGCAATATTGGGAACCTTATTCCAGCTTATTGCAAGGAAGGATCCTGCTCACACCACGATGTACATACTTTTCAAGATACGTCTGCCTCTGCAGGTCTAGAGTTCTCTCTATTAGCCCTCAAAGCTACAGACATAGTGGTCTGCGGACATTCCGATTGTGGTGCCATGCGATTTCTTTTAGAAAATCCCTCTCAACAAGCAGAGCTACCTTTCTTAAAAGCTTGGCTTAAAAATGCAATGCCCTCTTATGAAAGGTTCATTCATTCTTCCCGAACACCTACTTTATCAGAAGTAAATGCACTCTCACAAATTAACGTCTTACAACAACTTGACCATTTAAGGAGCTACCCTTGGGTCAAGGAACGCTTGGAAAAAAATCAACTACGCCTTCATGGCTGGTGGTTTGATTTAGAAACGGCGGATGTTTACTACTATGATGTGCACGAAGATGCTTTCATCCTCATTGACGAGGACCATGCACAAAACCTCTTAGCCTCTCTTTAAGCTTCTAGCATCAGCCTCCTCTTAAACGAAGGACCAAATGAAGGGTTGATTCTTTCTGTATATTATAATTAGTCAAGGTTCTCCCATCCTCTAGCTGCTTCCCAGCAAAAATGAGCCTTTGTTGATCAGGTGGTATACCTTCTTTATCTTGAATCTTTGCCTTTACCCTTTCGATTGTATCATCGGGATTTACATCAAGGGTAATAGTTTTCCCAGTTAAAGTTTTAACGAATATTTGCATAGCAACTACATGGTCTACAACCAAGAAAAACAAGCTTATACTAGCAATATAGATAATTTTTCTCATAGCTTTCTTTTACTTTTATTTTTAAATTTCAATTCTTAACTAAGAATTCTATATCTTATTAAAAGCCACTACAACACCTAAATACTCTAAAATTTCCACGTAAAACTTAATACTCAGCATGAACAAGCTTTTTTTCGAGAAATATTTTCATAGCTTTTGCCAAGTAGGCAGCTAGGCCAGGATGGTAGCACTGAAAAAATTCTTTAAAATGAGGGTGCTCTAGATAAAGCCGCTCAAGCTCTATATGAGAGTCCTTTATAGGCGCTAAAAATCGTTTAACCCAAGTATGATGCTTATGAATTAAACTTTGAACCTCAGGAGAAGCTGGATGGAGAGGCTTTTCTACCGCAACGGCTAGAGCCCTATGAATTTCCTCTCCTGCTTGCTTTATTTCTTGCCAGTCTTCTTTTGTCCAATGTTTAATTTTCTTCCAGATTACCTCTGTTTCTCTTAAAGTAGTCATTTTTTTATCAGTTAGATAATTTTTGTATTTTTTCTGTTTTTTCGGCTCAAATCCCTCAAAGATTTCCGTATCTTTCATCTTTACTTGACCCTTCAAGTGTAAAATCGTCTTGTTAATTGTTTTCACAAGGGCTTCTGTATGACGGAGACTCCTTTCTAGGATTTGTTTATGGGCATTTAAAGTCTCTATTTTATCAAAGTCCGTACTACTCATAACTTTCTGGACTTGGCTTAAAGAGAGCTTCAGTTCTCGAAAAAATAGAATTTGCTGTAATCTTAAAAGTTGTTCTTCTTCATAATACCTATATTTGTTATGTCCGTAATAGGCAGGCTTTAATAACCCAATTTCATCATAGAAACGAAGTGTCCGAACGCTTACTTTTGAAAATTTTGCTAATGCATTAATAGTGTAGGCCATAGTGAATCTCTTTTACTAATCACCAGAACCTTAAGGTATGACGTTACGTAAAGGTCAATAGAAGAATATAAATATATGCACTAAAGATTACTTAAATTTAAGAGTATAGTTTTTTGGTCCTGCTTTGGATCAAACATAGGAAAAATATTAATCTTAATTGTATTATTCTTTATTTCTAAATTAATACCTGTCCGATCTCCTAACCCTAATTCCGCTACTTTTTCAATGACTAGTCTTTTTTGGGGCATAGCAATAATCTGTTCCTGCTTCTTACTCAACTGGGGTCTTTCTAATAAATGACCTCCCTCTCCTTCCTTAATTTTAAGCAATAGAAGACTATTAAAAACGCCGGAGCCTTCCCCACTCTCAGAAGTAGTTAGAACATAGAGCCCATTATCTGTTTTGCCTTGCACTACATAAGAAAACTGGCAAGAAGGATCACATTCTGGATCCTTATAAGAAACTTTAAAAAATTTTCCAAAAGGTTCCACTGATATATTCTCCTGCGAAACAAAAAACCGGTTAGAGTTTTGGGAATCAAGTAAATCTATGGAGACTATTTGATCTCCCGTATCAGAAAGACCAGTTAAAAGCTCTTGGATAATACGAGGGTTAATAGGCCGCCCTTGTACAGAAAAAGTACTTTTTGTACATGCTACCTGTTCAAAAAAGGAAAGGGTTTTATTTTCACAGTTTGCAGGAATCGCATTAATTTTATTTACATAAATTCCCACTATAAAAAAAATAAAAAGAAGATAGTTTTTCAAGATTTTCTCTAATCCTATCCTTTTCTTACATCTTTATTAGGCCGTATATTAATTTAATGCACGTAACCGCTGTACAAAAGCTGTTTTCCGCAAAGTATAAAAACGAAACGAAATATAGAACATTCCAGCAGCTATAAATAAACTTATTACCCCTTCTAAAATAACAGAAAGAATAAGAAGCGGAATACCTAAGCTTTCTGGAAGGAAAAATATTATAAACGTATACCCAGCCGCAATGCCATTGCTTATTAATATCAATGGAAGAATAATAGAAAAAGAAACCCAAACAAAACGAAGAACATATCCCTTCATTACCGGAAAAGAAGCCTTAATACTTTTAAGAAAAGTACCTGTCGTACCATCTATGAGGGCCGGGAAAATAAGGTTCAACCGCATCATTATCCATGCGAAAAAGATACCTCCAAGTATTATAGTAATCATAATAATAGGGCTAATGATAGGCTGAGGATAAAAATAGGCTGCACCCACAAGAATTAACATAATTCCTAACAAGCCTATAAAAACACAAAAAAGGATACTAGCCATCCATAGACTATATTTTCTTTCTATTTTCCCAAAAGAAAAAGAAAAAAAACTCTCTGGCCAAGGTCTCTGCCCCAAAAGGCATCTATAAATTAAAGTACCCACGATGGCAGGAATAAGGATGCTTGCAAGAATCCAAAGGAAAAATGCTATGACATCTCCATAAAAAACAAAAGCAGGAGATATTTTAGAGGCATGTGAAGCTATCTCTACTTTGTACAGCTGAGCACAAGCTTCCAGAATAACGTAATAAAGCCCTCCAGTTTTCAGGATATTTTTCCAATTAGAAAGTAAGAACCTATATATTTCTTTAATTTTTGGTAATTCAAAAATCTCATTTTCCTGAAAAGTATTCATATAATTTTCCTCTTTTACAGTTTTAGCTAAACCCCACAAGCGGCACACTCATCTAGATCTGCCCCATCTCCATGAACTGCTCTCCATCTTTCTGCTTCCTCTTTACAACTACGTAAACATCCAACAGCTACATCCCAAGAAGTAACACCTGCAGGTTCAATTTCTGCTAATTCTTTCCCAGTTACCCTATGATAATACCTAACAAGAGCTTTTTTCTCAGCCGTTGTAAGTGGTTTGGCTTTTTCTGCACCATAAGTTGCTGCATCAAGAGTTTGAAAGACTGAGGAAGCTTCTAAATGGTGTATTGTTTCATCCACATTGCCTCTCTCCACCCTTTCATGAAGCGCAGCATCCCAGCGCTGTTGCTTCTCTTCCGCATCAGCTGACATAGCTTGACCTCTATGCAAATCCAAAGCAGCAAACACGGGCATCGTATGGTACAACTCAGCTTCTCGTAAAATAGCTGGAATAGCTGCAGGATCAAATTGCCTTAAAACTTCAGATGTTGTTCTAGAGAGTTCTACTTGAAAACGCTTAATCTCTTGGTTTTTCTCTTGGTTTCTTTGCAAAGTGGACTTAACTTGCTCTTGTAGCTCTGTTAACTCCCTCTGTTTAGCTTTAAATTCAGTCTGTACCCTATGCACTAAATCTGTGTGTAAGGGCAATTGACTTATAGCCCCTTTTTGTGCTCTTAAACTAGCTTGTATAAATTGATCGTTTCCGTATTTCTGAATGTACTTATCTTTTTCTTCTTTAAAAGGTACGTACGCACCAAACACTGTTCGCAGACGGGCTGATTGAATCTTTATAGGTCTTCCTGCATC
>CAYUAL010000106.1:0-5307 GCA_964442815.1 uncultured Alphaproteobacteria bacterium
CCTGCACCTTACGATGAAATAAATGAGGTTGCACAATTAGAAGGACTTTGGGTAATGGCTGATATTGCTCAAAGCTTTGGAGCTCGATACAAAGATAAATCTACTGCTTCTCAAGGTATCTTAGCCGCTACTAGTTTTTTTCCTGCAAAGCCTTTAGGAGCTTATGGAGATGCAGGAGCCATTTTCACCCATGATGCAGGTCTGGCTGAAACATTAAAATCTATCCGTATACATGGCCAAGGAAAAGACAAGTATGAAAACGTACGCTTAGGCATTACTGGACGGCTAGATACTATTCAAGCAGCCATTCTCATTGAAAAACTTAAACTTTTCTCTCAAGAGCTTACCCAACGTCAAAAAGTCGCTGCAATCTACACTCAAAATCTTTCCGACATTTGTATTACACCTTATATCGAGCCATACTCATACTCAAGTTGGGCTCAATACACTATTCTTGTAAATAAAAGGGACCAAATTGCCTCTATTCTAAAAGAAGCAGGTATCCCTACCATGATGCATTATTCACACCCTTTACACACACAACAAGCTTACAGAAACTATCCCAAAGCACCACGAGGACTTCCTACAGCCGAACAACTTTCTCACAAAATAATGAATTTACCTATGCACCCCTATCTTTCTTCACCAGCCCAAAGCTATATCATCGATGCTCTTCGAAAGGCTTTTCAAAAAATAAGAAGTTAAGGTCTTATTCCTTTAAAGGAAGGGAAGACCTTGGATTGAAAGAAGAGACCAAATAATGAAGCAATTGTAACGTATGAGTCGTTTGCCCCATAGAAGCGGCTTCTTCTAGTTCTCTGAGTATTTTTCCCAAAATAGTTTGATCATATAGTCCTTGTTCGCATAGATACATTCCTGGAAAAGTAGTTTCCTTAAGAGCTCGCCTATCTTTATCCTCTGATGAGGCGACTAAATATTCTCCAGGTCTAAGGCCTTTTACTTGGAATTTTACCTTTTCTCCAGCTGTATATCCTGCCAGAAGGGCAAGGTGCTGTGCTAAATCAATAATTTTTAGAGGAGGATGCGTCCTAATTTCTGAAAGAATTTGTGGATCAAAAAGAAGCTCCTTCTGAACAGCCGCAACAGTTAACAAAAATAAAGCAGCATCTCGTAAAGAAATAAAAGAGCGAGCCATATCTGGGTGTGTTATTATAATTTCTTTATGATGATGAAGATCTTCTCTAAAAAGCGAAGCAACAGATCCGCTCGATCCTAAAATATTTTCTAATCGAACAATACAAAACTGAGTTCCCTCCTTTCCTCTTATGCTTGCCTTTTGTATCTCTCGGGTCATGCAATGTTGTAGATACCCTTCTGCTATACGCTTAGTTGCCTCTAAAACATTTCGTGGATTATGGGCTTGTAAAATCGAGGGAAAAATAACTTTCTTCACTTCATACTGACAAGCCAGATCAGCTACATTTTTCAAGCCTATAATATTTGTACGAACTGTTTGAATGGGGTTTGTTTCAGCAAAGCTTATTTGCTTTATGCCGGCTAAATGAAAAATATAATCAGGACTTTCATGACCTATTATTTGTGAAAGCAACGTGTATTCCACAACATCACATAAATAGCTAGAATAAGAGAGAGTCGGAAATTTTTTTGTTAGCTCTACTTCTAGCTTAAATAAATTTCCTTCTGCATGGTCTATTAAAACAACATGCTGAGGATGCAAAAGCGCAATTTTCTGAACAAGAACAGTGCCCAAAGACCCTGCTGCTCCAGTAATGAGAAACCGTTTATTCTCCACAAAATCTTTTAAAATATTCTCATCAAAGGTAGGTGCAAAAGAAGGAAAAAAATCTTCTAGTACTAAAGGTCTATATCCTCCTCTTTGCGAAGCTGCCTGAGATAAAGATATCAGCTTTTTTACTGCTATAGCATGTTTATTACTAATAGATAAAACATGGCTTAATAATTTTATATTTGGATGAAATTCCGTAATCCAAATTTCTTCAGGTATCTTATTATGCTGGATCAAATCTTCTAAAATACTCTCTAGATCATTTATTCTTCCTAATACCTTTATAGGTATATTTGTTCCTTCTTCAAAAATAGGCTTTTCTTGAACTAAACCTAAAACTTTATAAGAAGAGTTATCTTCTTCCAACTCCATACATGCTTTCAAAGTTTCAGAAGCAGATCCTATAATAAGTATCTTTTTTAAGTCTTGTCTGTCGTGAGGAGTTTTCTTCGTAAAAAATAGATTCTGCTCTTTCCACATGGCATAGAATAAACGAGGCATAAGAAGTCCCGAAAAAAAGATAAGAGCTAATATAACTAAAAAAGAAGAAGGAAAATCAGCAGAGGCATCCGTTAAATAATATGCCGGTAGATATAGTATTATACTCAAACAAACGATTTTTATATGATCTAATATATCAGGTAATAAAGGAGGTTGATATTTGGCTTCATAAAGACCGACTAAGAAAAAAACCCCTAATGTTGAAAGAGTAAAAAGGGCACTCTCATAAACAATAAAAGAAAAAGCATAATTATTTAAAGAATAATTTCCAATTATAAAAAGAGCCACAGGAACAGACAAGAGCGCGACGCAACAATCATGGATAAATGCAAACGTAGGCCCCTCAAAATGTTCTCGTAAGTATAGGAAATTCTTAATTAGTTTTACAAATAATTCATGTAAAAAACTTTTAAGTTTTTTGCTTTGCATAGATACATAAGAAGGAGATACAAAAAGGTCTCCTTGCCTAAAAGTAGTATGATGTTTTAAAAGATCTGCTAATTTTTCAAAAAACCATATAAAAGGCCAGCATAAAGCCATTAACAAACGAATAAATCCATAAACGCCTTTTTCTAAAATAACTAGCCAAGGAGAGAAGGAAGAATATCTTGTTTCCTTTTGTAGGTGGTCCGTTTCTTCTTTAGGTGAGAAATACTCTTTTAGATCCATTTAATTAGCTTTTTAGATAGTGTAAAAATAAATCTTTATTACTTATAAGGAAGAAAGTGTAAAGTCTTCTTACATTATCTTGGAAGATTTTCTCAATATTTCTATACACTCATACCTCCCATTTTTAAAAGAATATTCCACTCTTTCTTTTTAATGGGCATAACAGAAAGGCGTGATTGCCTTACTAGAGCAAGGTTTTGTAAGTCTAGCGTTTGTTTTATTTTCTGCAACGTAATAGAATTGGGTATTTCCTGAACGTACTCTACATCCACCATTCCAAATTTTCCCGTTTGATCCGTAGGATCGGGATAATAGGGTTTTACAATTTTTACGATTCCCTTGATGCTACGTTCTTCTCCTGAATGATAAAAAAAAGCTAAATCCCCTACTTCCATCATCCTCATATTTCGCGCAGCTTGATAGTTTCTTACTCCATCCCAAGAAGTTACTTTCTTACTTTTCTGATCAGCCCAAGACCAAGTAGAAGGCTCAGATTTCATAAGCCAATATTTCATTGTACTATTTTTCATTTTCTTCTTTTAGAGGTCTGTTTAAAAGGGTATTTATAGCTTCATCCACAGATTGAGTGCCTTGTAATATCCTAAAAACAGAAGATAAAATTGGCATCTCTATTCCCAATTTAGAAAATACTATATGCAAAGATTCTACTGTGGATGCTCCTTCTATAATAGAAGATCTAGTTTTCAAGATTTCTTCCTTTGTTTTTCCTTTGCCCAATTCTATTCCAAAAGAAGTATTTCTAGAGGTAGGACTCATAGCTGTTAGAAGAAGGTCACCCAATCCAGAAAGCCCATAAAAAGTCTCTGGAACTGCTCCTAATCTTGTCCCCAATCGAATTATTTCTGAAAGGCCTCTTGTTACTAAAGCTGCTCTGGCGTTTTCTCCTAACCCTTTCCCTATTACGATACCAGAAGCAATTGCTAAAACATTTTTTAAAGCGCCGCCAAGCTGTACTCCTATGGGATCAAAACTACGATACAATCGAAAAGAAGGACTAGACAAATACCTCTGAATTTCTTCTAGAAAAGAAGCTTCTTCTCCAGCCAACGTAAGAGCCGTAGGAAGACCAACAGCAACCTCATGCGCATAAGAAGGCCCAGATAAAACAGCTGTCCTCTTTTCTTTCCAAGGTAGGATTTCTTTCACGACATCTGTCATGAGAAGCCCTGTCTCCTTTTCAATACCTTTCGAAGTAAGGATAATGTCCCCTTTTTGTAAAATTTCTTTAAATGTAAGAAGAGTTTGTCGAACATACTGAGCAGGTATAGCTATAATAAAAATCTCTATCCCCATTAGAGCTTTCATATCTGCTGTAGCTTTCACTTCAGAAGGTATCTTGATTCCTGGTAAATATTTCCTATTCTCTTGATATTTTTGGATATCATGAATTATGTGGGAATCTCTTCCCCATAAGAGAACGCTTCTCCTTTCTCTTGAAAAAGCTATTGCCAATGCGGTTCCCCACGATCCAGCTCCTATAACAGCAATATTTGGAGTCATCTATGAATTCCTTAGTTGTATATCTTTTTATAAGAAAGCTCTTCTAAAGGCCATCTAGGTCTTGGCGCAAATTCTAATGTATCAATTAGATCAGCTCTAAGCCTTTCTAATCCTGCCCATGCAATCATAACACCATTATCCGTGCAAAAACGAGAAGAAGGACCAAAAAACTGTCCCCCCTTTTCTTGCACACACTGAGATAATCTTTCTCTTATACACAAATTTGCTGCTACCCCTCCAGCTAAAACAAAAGGAAATCTTTGTACTTGAAATGTTTCTTTCACGTAAGTAATAGCCCTTGCTACTTTATCTTCCAAAAGTGATCCTATCGTATCTTGAAAAGAAGCAGCTATATCTGCTTTATCTTTCTCACTTAGCGGGGAAGGAAGAGAAAATACAACCTGACGCACAGCAGTTTTTAATCCTGAAAAAGAAAAAGATAGACTTTTGTCTCTTATCATAGGCTTAGGAAAAGAAAAGCGCTTTGTATCCCCTATTTGTGCAAGACGCTCAATCTCTGGCCCTCCTGGATAAGGAAGCTCTAAAAGCTTTGCAGTTTTATCAAAAGCCTCTCCCAAAGCATCGTCCATAGTTGTTCCCAAAAGTTTATACTCTCCCACTCCCTTTACCCATAAAAATTGCGTATGACCTCCAGAAACAAGAAGAAGAAGATAGGGAAAAGAAATATCTTTTTCCAAACGAACGACAAGAGCATGCGCTTCTAAATGATTAACTGCTAGAAAAGGTTTAGAAAGGCCAGCTGACAGAGCTTTTCCGTACATAGTCCCAATACTAGGGGGGGGGGGGGGGGGGGGGGGGGGGGGGGGGGGGGGGGGGGGGGGGGGGGG
>CAYUAL010000107.1:0-5259 GCA_964442815.1 uncultured Alphaproteobacteria bacterium
GGCACCCAGAAGTGTCATAAGATGAGGAACTTCAGCAAAGAGAAGGAATCCAAAACAGACAGAGAAAATAAGTTCAACATAGCGAAAAGGAGCTAAAGCGCTTGCTTGGATGGAAGAAAAAGCTTGAAAGAGACAAATTTGAATGAGGTTTGCGCCTGCACCTAGGCAGAAAAGAAAAAAGAGCTCTTGGCTTGTAGGGGTGACCCACACAAAAAAGGCAGGGATGAGCCCTGCCAATGTTGTACCTAAAGAAAAAGAAAACAAAAGACTCAAGTATGATTCTTGAGAAATCATTTTTTTTGTTAGAACGTCTAACACAGCAAACAGAAAAGCCCCAAAAATGGGCACAAGCGACCATAAATTAAAAGTGGAAGGATGGGGTTGTATTATAATGAGGACACCAATAAAGCCAACGAGAGTCGCAAGAGCACGTTGATAAGGAACGCGTTCTTTAAGAAGAAGTAGAGCAAGGGGCAGAAAAAAGAGAGGTTGGGTGAAGAAAAGGGTAGTCACGTCTGCAAGAGGGAGTTTGGTGACACTTAGGCAAGACGCTCCTATAGCAACAATGCCTATAATTGCTCTAAGTCCATGAAGGCTGGGATGCTTCATACGTAAAGAAGAAAAACCTTCTCGAATCATAAAGGGAAGAAGCGTTATAAGGCTGAAGAAAAAGCGAAAGAATATAATTTCAAAGGTGGGGAGGCGTTCCCCCAGGCCTTTCATTAAAATATCATTTAGATTACTAAAAAGGCATATTAGGATAACCCAAAAGGCGCCTTGCGCATATCCTTTGTTCATAAACCAAGACAAAGAAGAAAAAGAAACATATGAAGAAGACGCTTCGGCTCTTTGTATAGGGGATGAGGGCATAAAGACTTAACCTCACTTTCTCAAAAGTCCTATACAATTACCTTATTTTAAAGTGAGTTGTCGAGAACTTTTATGAATAAAACTTAATACCGATAAAAAATGTCATACCGCGGCTTGACCGCGGTATCCAGGATACTAACTTGAGCTCTTTAGAGCTCTCAAAACAATACTCTAGAAAAATATAAAATTTTCATGGTTCTTATCTATACCCCTGGATCCCGCTATCAAGTAGCAGGATGACAGCGTTTTTAAGTTTGTCAGGTATTAAATGAAATTTGGTATTTATTTCTCAAGATCAAAAATAAATTTTGATCCTACAATACATTTTCAGGAAGATCCGTTTCTTTTTTCCCTAGACATTGTAGAGGAAGAAGGAAAAGCAGCTCAAGCTTTCCTTACCTTTCAAAATATATATGGGCAGAAAGAAGATATCTCTTGGTCTCTCCCTTTAAAAGAAGAGGCTTATGTTTATATTAGTGCTCAAGGAGAAGAATGCTATCTTCTGTTTATGGGGCGATTGCTTGAAATTCCAAAGGAAGTAACAGAGGAGTTTATTACTCTTCGTGCGACGGCTTTACCAGAAGATGCGGCAGAGCAAGAACAAGAAATCTTATTATCTTTGAAAGAAAAAGATTTATATGATCCTCTCTTTGAAGCTAGAGCCTTGGAAAATAGTTTAAGAAATATTTTAGAAAAAACGCCCTTTACTTTGCATTGGGACCGCGTAACGCATAAGGCTTCCCTTGCACATTATGTAACGGGTTTACATAAAAAAAGCTTATCAAAAAATATTTTTAAGAAGGATATGACCCTATCTTTAAAATCGGTCCCCATACAAAAACTTTCTGTGGAAATGGAAGTAGAATGGATACAGCGTGCTACTGGCGTAGTAGATATTTATCCTCAAATAGCCAGACATTTTGAAAGAGGATATATCAATACCTTAACAGGGCCTGACTTCTTAAAACGATGGTGGCAAGTAGGTGAAACGTTAGGAAGTGCAGGATACCGCATAGTACGAAGCTCTCTTAAGCCAATTCCTATGGGGAATTCTGATTTTTCTAAAAGACATGTTATACCACTTAAAGGCAAAGATCCTATTTCTTTGAAACACTTTTGGTTTAGAGGAGAACTTTTTCTAAAATGGGAATACCGTCAAAAACGCCAAGAAAGACTTCATTTTCTGATGAAGACTTCTTCTCAGGAGAAAAACAGAGAAGACGGAGATGAAGAGAATCTTATTATTAAACTTGGAAATATTACAGAAGAATATTCAATAGCACCTTGGAAAGAGGGGATGTCCTATAAAATTGGAGAGGAGATTCTCCATGGGGAGTATACTTACAGCTGTATACATCCTCATATTGCTCAAAATAGTTTTTATGCAGACATAGAGCATTGGATGAAAAAAGGCCTTGGGCGAGGAGCGCTTCAAGATTACGGTGCGTCCTCTTTCTTTTTAACAGAGCGGGGGAGACGGTCTTTCGAGCATGCTTTATATTGGGCAAAAAGCTATTTGATGCGTAAAGCACGTTGCATGGAAATAACGTTTCAAGGATCCATACAAGATCTATGGCATCTTTCCACGGCAGATTCTGTGGAAATAGAAGATCCCATGCTTCCAGGGGAACAATGTATAGGGAAGGTGACACAGTATCATTTGAAAGCAGATGCACGAGAAGGAATAGAAAGTATTAGCCTAAAAGTAGAAGCAATAAGGCTAGGAAGCCCATTTTTTGAAGAAAAAGAGGAGGAAGGAATTTCTTATGGCTCTTTCGAGGAGCAGAAACCTATCTATGGATTACTTAACCCCAAGGAACTGCAAGCTTCTGGTATTGTGAAGTATGTAGCTATTCAGCACCCTACGACAGCACAAAAAAGAGCTTTAAGTTCGATGGAGTTTGCAGCAGGAGAAGAAGTAGAAGCGTATCTTTCTCAATACAGGACTTCTCTGACAGTTCATCTTCAGGAAATGCGACAGGGTATTCCTCTTTTGCATCAAATCCACGTGCCTTGGGTGGATGTTGTAAGTATATAGGAAGGATGACATCCCGCGACTTGATCGCGGGATCCAGTCATCTTTTGGGTTCCTCTGGATCCCGTGGTCAAGCCACGGGGTGACACTTTTCTTTATTAATAGCAACTCTTTTTATCCAATTTTTCAATATATATTAGAATATAATAATGATGCGTCATCAAAGAATACGAGGAAAGCTGTATGAAGCACCTTTAGTAGAGACTACATTCGAAGAAAAACCTATTTTAGAAATGGCTCCATATATAGAGGGCTCCTGCCTTGAGAGTCTTGGATTTTATAAGGGCGCTCCTTTTTGTATTAGGCTTTTGTGTCGTTTAAATCCTATCCCTCTGGATGTGGCTCTAAGTGCTTTAGAAGCAAAGATTATAAAGCAAACGGGTGCATTGGAAGCTATCAATCTCTATCCTACTATAACTCAGGCAAGGGGATATGAGCATGCTTTTGATACCTCTTTAAGTTTGGAAGCCTCTATACCTATTTTATGGGACGGAGAAGGAAATGTGCTTTCTGGAATAGAAATCCTTTGGGAGGAAAAAGGATTGGTACAGTGGAAAGAAGGAGATACCGTTCATCTTTTCTCAGAAGGGAACATAGATGCGTATCATCTGCTATGTACAAGAAATCTTTTTATGAAGCCTTTCTTGTTTTGGGATAATTCTATAGTTATTAAAGAAACGTTTGGCGGCAATAAAGAAGAAGAGATCCATATTTTACCGGCTTCTTCTCCTATGTGTTTGCCCATCTTTCCCTATGGAGGATATTATCGTCCTGGGCTTCCCTTGGAACAAATAGAACCTTTATTCCTTCAGGTTATGGAGCAGGATCATAGAACACGTCTTTCTATCACACGAGGAGAAAACTGGAAACATAGAGGTATTATTCCCCCACATCCAGGGAGAAGGGGAAATTTTGCAATCGAGTTTTTAGGAGGATTTGAACCTCTTCATCTTTTATCGTTGGCAGAAACTATTTTAGGGGGACACATAAAAATTGTTCTTAAAGAACAGGAAGAAGAATCTCTTATAGAGTACGCCTCCTTTCTTTATGAAATAGCGGAAGGAGAAAAAGATCTTTATTGGATTTCTTTCCAGAAATGTCATTCTGAACTTGGTTAGTGTCATTCTGAACTTGGTTAGTGTCATGCTGAATTTATTTGGCTAAGCCGCTCCTTCGGAGCCAGCATTTTATAGGAATATAAAGACCCTGAACCAAGTTCAGGGTGACAAAAAAGGAGAGATTATCATGGAAAATGATACAATTGCGCATATGTTAGGAAGCTTAGAAGCCCACTTAAAAGGAGTAAAAGATCTTTTAACTGACATGCGAGGGAAAATGATGTTATTAGATAAGAGACTTTCTCTTATTGAAAGGCAGATATATTTATGGAAGGGAGCGATAAGTATCTTATTACTTCTCTCTGCCTGTATGGGAGCGATACTTCCTTTTATATGGAAATAAGAGCCATTTTAAAATGGATGTTTTTGTGCTTGTATCTATGCATAAAATATGATCCTTTTAGGGTGAAAACAATAGGCTTTAGGAAAAGACATGAAACTTCTCTCTTCTCTTACAGGAAAGCAAAAAGAAGCCGTCGCTCTTTTACAGGTAGGCACCTTTTTAGAATATTTTGATTTGTTGCTTTATGTGCATATGGCAGTTTTGCTCAATGGTCTTTTCTTCCCTAAGACAGATCCTCATACAGAAGCCTTATTATCTGCATTTGCTTTTTGCTCTTCCTTTGTATTAAGGCCTTTTGGTGCCATTGTTTTTGGATATATTGGAGATCATATAGGGCGTAAACCTACAGTTGTAATAACAACCATCATTATGGCAATTTCTTGTATTATGATGGCTAATCTTCCAACGTATGATCAGATAGGGATTGTAGCAGCCTGGATAGCGACAATGTGCCGCGTCTTGCAAGGGTTATCTTCCATGGGAGAAAGAGTAGGGGCAGAAATTTATTTAACAGAAATGGTTAAAGGGCCTTTGAAATATCCTCTTGTGGCATTTATTCCGGTTTTCGCAGATATAGGCTCAATGATGGCGTTGGTCGTTGCCTCTCTCGTAACTGTTGTAGGATTTAATTGGCGGGTTGCTTTTTGGATAGGGGCTTGCATAGCTATTATTGGTTCTGTTGCTCGTACACGATTACGGGAAGCTCCGGAATTTTCAGATATGAAAAGACGAGTAAAAAGAGCTATGGAGGCGGCTGTTGATCAGGGAATAGAAAATACAGAAAACCTTTTTAAAAATGCTCATCATATGTTGAAGGAGAAAGTAAACAAAAAAACAGCAGCAGCCTTTTTTTTGATTTATTGTGGGTATCCAGCATGCTTTTATTTTGTATT
>CAYUAL010000108.1:0-5240 GCA_964442815.1 uncultured Alphaproteobacteria bacterium
AATTCAAAGACGTCTTAGGGGATGAATTCAATCTTGCTTGGAAAGCTTTAAGTAAGAATGGATTTCTAGCTGGAGATCCCACTTTAGCTGAATTCTTTATGAGCCTTTCTGGTAGTATTATTTCTAGAAACACGGGAGGAGGAAGACTACAAATAAGTCATCTGCCTTCTTTAGCCAATAATAGTGATCTTTTAAATGTTCTTTTAACAGGAGAAGGAGAGGCTCAAATCTATCAATGTGATGATAGAGAGGAAGATAAATGTTTAAATCCAAGGAAAGGACCTTTTAGAATACCAAAAGCAAGTGCTCTTCTTCAAAAGGTAGATGGAATATTAAGAGAGTTAGAGAGAAAAGTGCAAGAAGATGAAGGACCTCTTACTCAAGAAGAACGGGGTCTTATTCAATCTACCAGCATTCCTATTTTAAAGATTTTAGGGGTACAAGTTGCTTTTAAAGGAGGGGCCTCTCCCATCACTTTAAGCGAGTTTAGTGAAGCAATTGCTCATGACCTTCTCCTAAAATACCTTGATCAAGTTTTAGAGCTTGTGAATGAGAGTATCATTCACCTTCAGAAAATCCAATTCAAAGATCATACTATTCAATCTTTCAAAGAGGATATGTCTCAAATAAGACGTCTTTTATTAGAACGCCGCAATGGTGCCTTTCAACAGATGCAAACGACTTTAAGTGCTATTGAGAGAACTTATCTTATTGAGCAACAGCTTCATAGCCAATTCACAGCTGCTAATAAAGGAGAGTAGAGATGCAGTTTGTTGTTACAACATATGGAGGAGGGGAGGCACTTGTTCTCGTATTTAATGGCATTGCTGCTTTGTTAGGTAGTTCAGGGGGAATCTTAAGTGGTTTTATGAAAATAACAGCCGTGATGGGAGGTTTTTGGGCTATTGTTCAATCTGTCATTAGAAACTCCATAGAAGTAAGTCTAAGATGGTTTTTATGGTTTACGATTGCAACAAATGTATTATTTCTTCCTAAAGTAACTATTTGGATTAAAGATCCTCTTATTCATTCAGCACCAACAAAGGTTGATAATGTTCCTTTTGCTTTAGGAGCCTTTGCGGGGATTATAAGTGAAGTGGGAGCTGCATTAACGGAGAAAATGGAGTCTATATTCACTCTTCCTGATGATCTTCAGTACCACAGAACAGGTACAGTCTTTGCTTCTCG
The DNA here is from genome assembly GCA_964442815.1 of uncultured Alphaproteobacteria bacterium. GTDB lineage: Bacteria > Pseudomonadota > Alphaproteobacteria > 16-39-46 > 16-39-46 > CAYUAL01. The sequence goes on from CAYUAL010000108.1 coordinate 1,189, forward strand.
TATGATGGCACAATCTCGTCAATTTAGAATCACGGATCCAGACTTTAATGCTAATATGGAGCGCTTTGTGAATCAGTGCATAGTCTATGATACTATGATCGGGGCTAAGTATACACTTAAAGATTTAAGAAGCTCTGAGGATATATGGGCTTTAGTTAAAGATCGAACCTCTCCCATAAGGGGATTTGTTTATAAAGAACCAGGTATAGGACAACGCGGAGAGATCTTAACTTGTCGAGAAGGAGCAAGAAAATTAGAGACTCTTTGGCACACTATTCTTCTAGAAGGAGCCTATAAATATGGAGCTTCTCTTATTAAAGGAGATATTCATTTAGCACAGAGACAGTTTTTAACTTTATTTCCTCTTTCTTATAATTTCTTAACGGGTGCTTCAGAGGATGCTTTAAGAGCTCTTCGCCAAGAAATGATGATCAATACAATCTCAGATGCTTCTAATAATAAAGTTACAGAGCTTGGAAGTCCTATGAACTATGCAGCTACTAAAGCCCTTCTTCAACAACGCTCTACTTATGAAGTTGCAGGAGACCTTGCCGCTACTTTCTTACCAGTTATGAAGAATCTTTTAGAAGCTCTTATTTACTCATCTTTTATATTCGTGTTTGCGTTTGCTTTGATGCCTGGAGGGTACAAAGTATTAGCAACGTATTGTGAGATGATTGTATGGCTCCAGATTTGGGCACCTATGTATGCTGTTCTTAATCTTGTTATTACTTTGTATGCAAGACATAAAACTGCAAACCTTACAGGAGGGGCAGGGGTAACTATGATTACCTCTTTAGGGATTACTGAAGTTAATGCAGATATGGCAGCTTTAGCTGGATATCTCTCCATGAGTATCCCATTTATTTCTTATGCGATTGTAAAAGGAGGGGCTAGCTCATTTGTGCATCTTGCAGGTCATTTAGGGTCAGCTTTACAGTCTGCGGCGGCTTATGCAGGATCTGAACTTTCTTCTGGAAATTTTCAATTGGGAAATGTAAGCCAAGGCATTCAGACCTTCCATACGCATTCAGGATTTGCGTCTAATATGGGATATTCTTATAAAGCAGGCCAGTTTGAGACTGTCTTAGAAGATGGATCTGTAAAAGTTATGCAGGCAGATGGCTCTGCTATTTTTAGAAGTGGGTCAGGGTATGGCATCTCACAACTAGGCGTGAGAGTGAGTATGAATGATAATATATCTTCTCAATTATCAGATGCTAAAGCGCGAGAACTTTCTTTTATGGAGGGAGTCAGTACAGAAGAGGCAATAGCTACTACACAAGCAACACGGCAGGCTGCTGATATTCTTACAAGAGTTTCTAAAGGAGGGACTTTTGGAGAATCTTATGATCAATCTCAAGCTTTGAGCGAGAATAACAGTTGGTCTCAGACTTCTAGATTATCAGATGAAATCCAAAGAAACTTAAATGTTAACCGTAATGAAGCAGCAGAGTTGGCAGCGGGTGTTTCTGCGAATTTAATGGTTGTAAATGGAAGCTATCAGTTTAAAAAAGATACGGCTCATACTAAGCAGCTTTCAGATGCAATTAGAATTGCTGAAGATATAGGGTACACAACTTCATTGGATGATTTAGCACGAAATTCTAAGGAACTGAGATTTCAAGACTCTTATGGGAAGGAAGCAGCTTTATCTGATGATTTTACAAAATCAGTCGAAGAAATGAACTCAGCAAGGGAAGCTGGTTCGATCTCAAAACAGAAAGTGGATAGGTATTCCCAAGCTGAAACTTTTATGGAAAGCAGAGGGTTTAACGTTGAAAGAGATCATACGCAAGAACTTCTAGAATTTATAGCTTATAAGAAAGCATCTCCTCTATCAAATGACCATATTGGATATGACGCTGCCCACAAAATTATCCAGCGAGGAGGAAGCGAATTGGACTCTTTCGTACAAGATTTTAAAGAAACACGAGCTCTCGATCTTGTTGAAAAGATAGGATCTGGAGATTTTAGGATACAAAATGAAGAAGATTTACAAAGACTTTATAATGAAAGAAGTACTTCTCTAAATTCGTCTTTATCTCAAGTAGATGGTTCCTCTATTTATCAACGTCCAAGAGATCATGGATTCGATCCACAAGAACCAAAAGTTCAAGAGGCTGTAGAAAAGAGTGAATCTAGATCTTCTTCTCAATTTGATGCTTCTCCTGTTTATGGGCGTGCAAGATATCATGGAATAGATCCAAATGAGCCTTTGAGATCTGATCCTAGAGAGGAATTTTTAAAGAAGAAAGAATCTCAGGCTCAAACCATTACACAGAATAAAGAAAAACTAGAAGTTCAAATACAAAAGGAGGAGCATTCAATTCACGAAGAAATGGCCCCTCAAGAATTCACAATAACTAAAGTGGTTTCGGATCCAGTATGGACAGAACAAGACAGAGAAAGGCTAGGTCAAAAGCCTTCTGAATAAAATAAGAACAGATTAAAAATTTAAAGATCTCTTCTATTAAACGGTTTAATGGAATTAAAAGGGCTAAAAGGATGAAAGGGATTATTGTAATTCGAGGGTTTAGGAAAAGGTGAATGATTATTTAAATAAGGCATAAGAGCTATCAAAATAGGACCTACAAGAGGAATATTACAAGCGATTAAAACACCCCTAGAAAGAATATATGCTGCAGTAAGAGATAAAACAAAGCTTTCCCAAGCTTTGTTTGTAGCCCAAAAGAGCAAAAAAGAGGAGAGGGTAAGAAAAATGACAAAAGCAAAGCAAAAGAAAAAGTGATGCAGTTCAGGATAAATCTTATTGGACATTTTAGATTGAAGGAAGCCTTCTTTTTTGGCTATGGGAGGACCTCCAAAAATAAATTTACTCAGCATATGAGAGACGTAAAAAACAATGAGAACTGGGAATGAAAACCCCCAAATAAGAGTACTTAGGAGACAACAAAATGACACAAAAAGAAAAGAATGCAGAACAGATCTTTGATCAGGAGACAAATCAAGAATTCTTTCCTTTTTATATAAATCAGAAAAGCCAAAGGGCTTTAAGCGTTGTGATAGAAGCTTATGTGTCATGAAGATTTCATTTTTAATTATAGTAAAGGAATTTTAGAGAATTAAAAAGGTTTTACAATGTCTTTAAGTGAACTTTTTATGCAAGGAGGCCAGATTCAGATCCATAGAGTACGGATGATGAGTCAAGTCGTTCGCTATACTCTCGTTTTTACCTCCTTGATAGGATTAGGAGCATTTTCCTTCCTTTCTTTTTACAAAGTGACCCCTTATGAGTGGGCTTACTTTAAAGCTTATTATACGGCTGAAATAAAGCTTTCTTTTTCTCCTGCAAATTCAAGAAAAGAACAACTACAAATAAAGCAAGAGTTTGAGGTTCCAGGCAGTAAAACAATACAGATTTCATCCATTCACTTTAAGAATAATTCTTTTGTTCAAAAAATTTTAAATACAGTATGGGACAAACTTAAGAAATGTGCGTATCAAGCACTGTTTGTAGCTGTTTTTTCTTTTTTTAGCTCTGCTATTATGTGGATTCTTTTAGGACGACGAACAAAAGAGAAGAAGCTTCTTGAAGGAACAGAAGTTATACCTGCAAAAAAACTTAAGAACATTATTTATAAAAGAAAACTTGCCTCAGATATTAAACTTGCAGGTATTCCTCTTGTTAAGAATGCTGAGACACAACATATGCTTATTGCCGGAACAACAGGTGTTGGGAAGACAAATTGTATTAATAACCTTCTCCTCGAGATTCAAAAAAGAGGAGATAGAGTCATTATAATAGATACAAAAGGAGATCATGTAGCTCGATTTTTTAATGAAAATCAAGATCACCTTCTAAATCCTGCAGATCAAAGATCTGAAAGATGGACTCCTTTTGCAGATTGCAAGGATGAGTTTCAGATAAAGACTTTTGCTTCTTCTCTTATCCCATCTCAAAGTAGGGATCCATTTTGGGAAAATGCAGCTCGTGTCATCTTAACGGAAGCTATGAAGAAACTTATAAAGAAGGGAGATTTTTCTTTAAAGTCTTTACGAAAATATACCATTGGATTACCCCTTGATCA
>CAYUAL010000109.1:0-5209 GCA_964442815.1 uncultured Alphaproteobacteria bacterium
TCCGCATGGGCTTTATGGGTAGCTTGAAAAACATCTTCAGAGGAAGTTTGCAAATTTCCGTAATGGATATTTTCATACAAAGACCGATGGAAAAGGGACGTATCTTGAGGAATTACACCAATGGATTTTCGCAAAGAATTCTGTGTTACAGTGCGAATATCCTGCCCGTCAATTAAGATAGATCCCGATTGAATATCAAAGTTACGTAGGAGAAGGTTCACAAAAGAAGTCTTTCCACTTCCTGAAAAACCCACAAGACCTACTTTCTCACCTCCCTTGATCGTAATAGAAAGATCCTCAAAAAGAGGGGACTGTTTTTTATGAGGGTCGTAGGAAAAACGCACCTTTTTAAAAGTAATTTCTCCTTTTTTAACCACAAGATCAGGCGCATTAGGTGCATCTTGAATTTCAATGGGCTCATACAAAAGGGCATACGCCTGACGAGCTACGCCCAATTCCTTAAAGAAATGGGGCAATTCAAGGCCTATCCACCACGTTGTGTGCATAGTTCCTTGAGTGGCTGCTAAGAGGAAAGCGATATCTCCAATACTTAAATAACCTTGAGACCAACTATAAATGCTGCCAAAAAAGGTTAAAAAAAGCTCGATGAGGCTTAAAATACCTAAAATCAGTTTTGTTTGTGTCGTATAGAAGAGAGTGCGTCTTGACTTTTGAACGACGTCTTGCTGGTATTTTTGAGTGTAAGCTTTTTCATGTGAAAATTGCGTAAATAGACGTACGGAGAAAATATTTGCAATGACGTCAACAATCTTTCCGGAAAGAGTGCTTTGAGCGTGAGCGGCTATTTCTGAAAAAGTACCTATTTTTCGAGCAAGGAAGAGAGATAGAGTAAGATGTATGACGAGCCACCCACCCATAATGAGAGCTACCCAAGGATTCACAATCCAAAACAGGATAAGAGTGATAAAAGCGTTAAGAACTCCTGGAATAAAAGCATGGCTCAATGTGTCTAATAGAGATTCAAGAGATCGTGGCAGATCGTTAATCTTGTTAGCAAGCATACCAGCAGGATGATCCGAAAAGAAACGATAGGATTGTTTCATGATATGGTCTAGAAGGGCCGTACGGATCGTTGCTAAATAGGGAGGGATAAGCTTAGCCCATAAGTAGTCTCCTAAACGGAAAAATACCTCAAAGAGACAAAATATAGCCATCCCTCCTGCAATAAGGGGAATAAATAGGCGCCAACTATCCAAGGGGATAGGGGTTTGCTGAGAAATTAAGGTTGCTTTATCGATAAGAAGCTTTATGTAATAAGGGAAAAAGTTACCCTCAAATGCCCATAAGAGCATGCAAAAGAATAAAAAGCCAAAGAGGGCTTTTGGGCGCATAAAGCTGATAACAAAGCGTGCAAGGGAAACGGGAGAAGAAATACTTGACATGACAAAATCCAAGGTAACTTTTCAGTATATGGATTTATGGTTAGATGTAAATAGTGTTTTTTTCAGAAAAGACATCTTATGGGGATTTGTAGTCTTTTCTTAGGTTTTTCAGAAATTTTTACTCAGGAGAAGCTGCGCTTGTGGCTTCTGTGGAAAGATCTGTTTCTGTAGACGGATAGAGTTGCTCAAATTCCTTTTGAGCAGCAAGTCTTTCCTCTTCTTCTTTAGAAACAAGGCGTTCTACTAAGATACGTAAAGAGTTGTCTTCTGCTTCCGGAGAAGGCGGGAAAGCAAAGAGGATCTTATCTTCATGAACACCTTGTACAGTTAATCCTGTAGCTAAACACATACGTAAGGAGCCTATGTTAGTAGGATGAACTTTATTTATAAAGCCAGCATATTTAGTAGTTACATCGATATTCAAAAAAGGAAGAATTTTAGATTTAAAATCTTCGTAACTTCCCTCAACAAGGGTGACTTCACTTTCTTGTTTATCTAACCCTTCCGAAAAGGTAAAAGTTATGTCTGGTTTTCCAATTTGTTTAGCAAGATATTCATGAATTTGTCTTGTTACCCTTACGCTAATACCGTTCCCTCGATAATGAGGATGAATAAGTACGGCTCCTTCATTTCTTTCATAGCTAAAATTTCCTACAATTTTGCTTGTTTGAGGCTCTATAACTACCCAATCTTTTTCGATAACATGTATTCCTCTCTCTTTACAGTATTTATAAAGATGATCAAAGAAGATACCTGCAGTCTCTGTGGTAACTATTGCTACGTAGGGATCTTGGGGTGTTAAATCGGCATGATCTTTTTGAAGATCCATGATACCTTTAGTATCTTCTTTTCTAGAAGGCTTGAGAGTAAAAGGACGGCCAGTTCTATCTTGCACAGAAAATATAAGATCCTCAGGGATTTCTATAGAAAAAGTTGGGAACAGAGGAATAAGAGCCGTAGCTATGATGCCCAAAACTAATAAAAAAAAGCGTTGCATGAAAATTTCTCCTAAAACCTATGTTTTTTTAGCAAATAAAATTAGATTGCACAATTTTTTAAATTAAATTGTTTGTCCAAATAAGGCAGGAACGAGCGCAGCAATATCTTTTGTGGTTTGGCCGGAGGGATCTAGCTTAGGATTAAGTTCCATAATTTCAGGATGGCAATATAAATCCCTACTCAGTGGGAGCTGTTCTGGCGTCTTCTGTGGAAAAATCTGTTTCTGTATACGGATAGAGTTTCAGAAACTCTTCTTGAGCAGCACGTCTTTCATCTTCTTCTTTAGAGGCAAGACGTTCAACCAAAGCCCGTAAGGGCTTGTCTTCTGTTTCAGGATTAGGTGGGAAAACAAATCGAATCATGCCGTCTTCAACACCTTTTACAGTTAATCCTGTAGATAGGCACATGCGCAAAGAACCTATATTGTTATGGTCAACGTCTCCTACAAAACCTGTATATGTAGTTATTTCAATATCAAAAAAACGAGAGAGTACATGGCTTTTAAAGTCCTCATAACTGCATCCAGATAAAGCAGTTTCAAGTCCTGCATCTATATCTTCACTTAATTTTTCTTTAGCAGTAAGTTTTATATTTGGCTTCCCAATTTGTGTGGCAAGGTATGCATGGATAGCGTGTGTAGCTGCTACTCCAACCCCATTTCCTCGATAACGAGGATGAATAAGAGAGGTGCTTGCGGTACTGACATAATTAAAAACCCCTACAATTTCTTCTGTTTCGGAGTCTATAACAATCCAGCTTGTTTCGATAATGTGTCTAACTTGTTCCTGAAAATATGTTCGAAGGTAGTCAAAGAAGAGAAATTGATTCTTTGTGGTATGTCTTGTTAAAAAATGAGATTCTTTAGGTGTTAACGCATCATGAGCTTTTTCAAGATCCATCAGACCTTTTGTATCGTCTTCTCTTTGAGGCCTGACAGTAAAAGGGCGGCCAGTTTTGTCTTGTACAGCAAATATAAGCTCTTCAGGGGTCTCCATGGAAAAGACGGAAAAAAGGGGAATGAGAATGGAGACTGTAAATCCTAAAATAAATAAAGAAAAGCGTCGCATGAATATTTCTCCTAAAATTCATGTTTTTTTAGCAAATAAAATTAAATTGCACAATTTTTTAAATTAAATTGTTTGTCCAAATAAGACAGGAGCGAGCGCAGCAATATCTTTTGTGGTTTGGCCGGAGGGATCTAGCTTAGGATTAAGTTCCATAATTTCAGCCGAATGCACAAGACGAGATTCATGAAGTTCCATAAAAGCCTGTCGTATTTCTGATAAAGTAAGCCCATCTTCCACGGGAGTACCTGTGCCTGGCACGATCGAAGCATCTAAGACATCTATGTCAAAGCTGATATGGATATGGATATTTGGTTGTTTTTTTAAATCCTCAATAACTTTGTTTATTATGGATGGCAGGCCTTCTTTCTTAAGTTTTTCCATCTCATAAACATGAAAAGGATGTTCTTTAAGAGTTTTTTCTTCTTCTGAATCTATAGAGCGTAGGCCAAAGTAATAGATTTGATCGGGGCTTAAGAAATTTTCTTCACCGATGGCGCGTAAGAGAGAGGGATCTCCCCATCCACAAAGGTGGGCCACGGGCATCCCATGGATATTTCCTGTGAGAGAGGTTTGTGGTGTGTTACAATCCGCATGGGCATCAAACCATAAGACAACAAGGGTTTTATGTTCTTTTCGGCAGTGTTCCATAATACCGCTTATGGATCCCATGGAGACAGAGTGATCTCCTCCTAAAATACAAGGAAGGGAGCCTTCTTGAAGAGCTTGAAAAGTTATGTCTTTAAGAGATTTTAAGGTCTTTAATAAATTAGGAAGATTATGAAGTCCGTGAGCCCATGAAGCTGCATCTTCTTTTGGAACAGGGATAAGAAAAGTAGAAACATGATATCCAAGGGCAGATAAAGATTTACCTATGCCTGCTTCTAGCAAAGCTTTAGGTCCTTCTTCTGCTCCTAAATGCTGTCCAGCTTCTCCATAGGGGCAAGAGATAAGAGTAAGACGAGAGGCCATATTTTTCCCCATAAATTTTTTATAAAATATTGCTCATTACATAAGAGAATATTTGTATATCTATTTTCTTTAAAAAGTAAATTGCATACCACATAAGATATTTAAAGGCGTTCCTTTGATATCACTGCGTACACGATAGTAGGCATTTAGAAGATTTTCTCCTCGGATATATGCTTTTGTTTGAGGAGCTACCCAAAAAACAAAACTGCCATTAAGAATCCAATACCCAGGCAAAGTGGTTCGTCCTGAGCCAGATGGGAGAAAATCAGGCTTGCGCCCTACATATTGGAAAGAAAGAGAAAGCTCAGGATTTTGCGTGCCAGAAAAAAAAGGAGAAAAACCTTTATAAGTAAAAGAAACAAGGCTTTTCCATTTCGGCGTTTGAAGAAGAGGGGCTAAAGAAGATTGTGGCAGCTCAGATATGGCGTAGGTTGCTTCTGCATCTGCACGTAAAGAAGAAGAGAGATAAGTTGTAATACGAGGGGTCATCCCATAGGTATAATAAGTAGGACCATTTTGGTAATAAAAACGGTTTTGTTGGAAGGAAGCTACGATAGGGTCATGCATTCTTCTATAGAAAAGAGAAAGGGAACCTTTCGTGTTTTTAAAAAGATTTTTACGACCATAGGTAGCTTGGAAAAGGAGAGATTTTTCTGATTTGAGAAAAGAGTTTCCAAGGGCATGAGTATCATTTACGTTTAACTCATACAATGTAGGGCGTAATTCTCCTTTTGTAATAGAGAATCCTCCTTCTGTGGTAGTAGAGTCATG
>CAYUAL010000110.1:0-5184 GCA_964442815.1 uncultured Alphaproteobacteria bacterium
TAAAAGATCAGGCGGATTTAGGATATTTTAGGCCAACACATCCTCATGTGCAAAAATTACTTGATTACGTAAATGCAAATGCGGAGATGAACCAAAAAGATATTCAGAATCTTTTGAGAGAAGCAAGACTTTTTGATGATTTAGATGATCGGATTATAAGGGCTTTGGATCAAATAGAACGGGAAAAAAACGTATTTAGAATAATAGGGCGAAGGGTTAAAGAAATTAATGCAGAAAATCTTCCTCATCTTGCTATAACGTGGTACCCCAGCTGGATGCTTCAAAACAAAGAAGTACCAGGTATTTTAGATCAAACAGCTGATATCTTAAGAGAAATGCAGGAAAGAATTTTTAATTGGGAGACTGGAGGTAAAAGGGAAGACCTTCCTTATGACCAGCGTGTGGTGGCAGTGAAGAATGCCCTTTTCTTTTTGCTGGCGACAAGAAATGAGCCAAAAGTCTTGAGTGATAGATTCAATAAATTAGGTGTGGCAAAGCGTATACCTATCCCAACTACATTATTTGAAAGTGACGAAGTTGGAACGTCTATTTTCTTTTCTCGAGAAGAGTCTTGTTTCTACGCCTTGCATGCTGGTTTTTTGTGGGGAGGACCTAATCGACTTTGGCAAGAAAGTCGAGAATGTGATCTTTATCGGGATTTTGTGTTTGGACGTATAACAGAGGGAGATATTAGTAATCTATCTATGCTTCAGTTATATGGAGTAAGAGCTTTTGGTTTTTCTGGTGAAGTTCTTCAACATGAATTTGGTCCTCGACTTTTATTTCGAGGAGGGTTGGATGCTTCTGGGGTTGTCTCTTTATATACGGATATGCCACACCGAGGGGCAATAAGCACTTTTATGGAGGGTGCCCGTGATTCTAAAGATGTTTATCCTTACCTTCAGGAGGGAGACGGTTTTTGTTACCCTTTGGGAGAAGGAGCTTCTGCTGTAGGTATTTTCCTCAAATATGTTGATCCTTCTGAGTTAGCTCAAGGTTTTTATGCGGTGAGTGCAGGTAGAATTTCTACAGAAACCAATAATCCTGATAGACCTATTTTTGAGGGTGTGAGAATAGCAAGATATAAGGCACCTATTTCTGGTATTCAGATGGCTTTAATACGAAGGAATTCATAAACTTATTTCTTTTTCAATAGCGCCCCAAAAAAGCCATCAGTTTGGGTACGATAAGGACTTAAGGATAGGAAAGGTCCGTTGAGAGCTTCTTCTGGTAGGTCTATTTTTTCTTTGGCTGGGAGGATATGAAAGGGTTTCCCTTCTTCACTCTGTAGAAAAGTTTCAATAACTTCCTCATTTTCTTCTCTAAATAAAGAACATGTTGCATAAAGAAGGTGGCCATTTTTTGAAACGAAAGAGCTTGCTTTTTTAAGAATAGATAACTGGAGTAAGGAAAGATCTTTAATATCTTGAGGGGTAGTTTTCCATTTTTGGTCGGGATTTCGCCGCCAAGTGCCTGAGCCGCTACAAGGTGCATCTACCAGAACACAGTCAAAAGTGTCTTTTTGACGTTTAAAGTATTTTGTATCTGTCAAAGAACGAATTTGGATGTTTTGAAGGCCAGAACGCTTGATGCGCTCTTTTGCTTTTTGGAGGCGGATATCATTAATGTCAGTTGCGAGGATACTTCCCTTATTTTGCATAAGAGCGCCCAAGAACAAAGATTTTCCTCCTGCGCCAGAGCAATAATCTAATATTCGTTTAGGAGAGCAAGAAGATAAGAGGAGGCAAAGAAGCTGAGAACCTTCTTCTTGGACTTCTATTTTTCCTTCTTTAAAAAGAGGATGTTGGGTTAAAGGAAACCGTTTTGGAAAACGAAGACCATAGGGGGAAAAAGGAGTGGAAATCACTTCTATTCCTTCTTGCAGAAATGTATTTTGTAAATCTTGGTGATTAGCAAGATAAGGATTAACGCGGCAATCAAAAGGGGGCTCTGTAATTAAAGCCTGAGCTTCTTCTTCCCAATTCTCAAAAGAGTTTTGAAAAAAAGAGATAAGAGGTTCTGGGGTGCTTAGTTTTACCCAACTAGGAAACGTAGTAGAAGGATTTTTAAGAACTTTGTCAAAAAAATTCTTTTCTTTGTTAGAGAGCCTAGGAAAGCCATAAGGCGACTCTTTGCAGATACTTTCTAGGTCTTCTAGATGATATAAGAGAAAGAAGACTAAAACCTCTATATCTTGTGGATTAAAGGCGGAAGTAGGAATTTCTTTTTCAAAAAGAATACGCCAGTAAAGACTAGATCCTCGTTTGCGAAGGAGTGCATAAAAGAAATCTCCAATAAATCGTCTGTCCTTAGAACCAATAAAACGGTTATTTCTAAAATAAGTAGTTAGCAAACTATCCGCGGGAATAGAAGATTTCTCTTCCATAAGAGAAAGAAGGTGGCTTACGGTTTTAAGGCGAGCATCAGGCGTCATAGGAGCTTTCGTTTCCTTTAAACCCTAAAGCAATAACATACATTTCGCGCGATTCTTTACGGCTGGAAGGTGGCTTCGCATGAGAAACATTCGTAAAGTCCTTTTTGAGCGCAAGAAGCAATTCTTTTTCGGTACCCCCTTGAAAGACCTTAGCCACGAAGAAACCACCTTTTTTAAGAACTTGTTGTGCAAATAAAAGAGATTCTTCTAATAGCGTCATAAGCTTTAAATGATCTGTTTGAGGGTGGCCAGTCGAAGAGGGGGCCATATCCGACAGGATCCCATCTACCTTTTCGGGAAGCAAAGTAAATAACTGAGAAACGAGCTCTTCTTTCGTAAAATCTCCCTCTAAAAACATGGCTCCTGGCAAAGGGGCAATGGGAAGAAGATCAATGCCAAAAACCGTTGGATGGTCTAAAGAGCCTTTTGTAAGGTCTACAGCTATTTGGCTCCACCCTCCGGGGGCAGCTCCTAAGTCCACAATAGTTTGATAAGGTTTTAAGAATTTATATTTCTCTTGGAGTTCTAATAGCTTATAAGCAGCTCGGGAGCGATAGCCTTCTTTCTGAGCCTTTTTGACATAAGGATCGTTAAGTTGTCTGCGCAACCATCTTTTAGAAGATTCAGATCTTTTTTTATTTGAATGCAGTTTGATCATGGGTATAGTACTGTGATAATGATAATTGCTAATAGGAGATAAGATGCTTCCTGACTATGTTGTTTTTAACGACCCCAATTGCCCAGATACAAGTGTTTTAACAACGCCAGCTGAAGAATTTGTTTTTCCCCTTTCTCAAGAAGATTTAAGTATAATAGATACGCTTGTACAAAAATTCGATCAAGAAGAAAACTGTTCAGGATTAGCGGCCCCTCAAATCGGAATCGGGAAACGCGCTATTGTTTTTGAGGTTCCAGATGATCCACGTCTTAAAAAATGGCGACCTGATTTAGAAGAGGGGATGCCTAAAACAGTATGGCTTAACCCAAGTTATGAGCCGCTTACGGAAGAAACGCACACAGATTACGAAGGGTGTTTTTCTGTGTATCAAGTAGTGGGACCCGTAAAGCGGTATAAGAAAATTCGCTACAAGGCTTATGATCGAGAAGGTAATTTAATAGAAGGCGTTGCGACAGGTTTCTTGGCACGTGCTATTCAACATGAGACCGATCATGTTCATGGAAAGCTATTTATTGAGTATGTAGATCCGAAAGATTTAGAATCTATCGAAGAATACAGGCGCCGTCGTGCTGCTGCTATGGGTGAATAGAGCCATAATCGGCTTAGACACAAGCTGTAGGATATTAGGAAATAAACCAAAAGTAGGACTGATAACTCATTACGCATGCGTGTAAAAACCCTGAGAGCAGTATCAGGTGGCGATCTGAACAAGTATGGAGATACACACAGCATGAGACTGCTTCCTTGCTTGAATTAGGATCGGGGTGGATTCTCTGGATTGTGTTATTTGACCCCGATCCTTAGGTAGAGGAGGCTGCAAATGGATAAAATGTAAGGCGGGTACGAACATGATGGGACTGGGGGACTCGCCGAAACCTGAGTCCAATGGAGGACCACTACCACCCCTAGCCTGAGAAGGGTCTTGATATGTGCTTTACTTTTTACCGATCACGCCCCATCACCCAGCCTCAGCTCACCCGCTCAGGAGCATCCGGACAAGATCGACCGTTATTGAACCTAACCTCAGTGCTTGTCGGCAGTTTGTGGGCGAGTGCTATCGAACCTGGTTAGGCCATTTTGTGCTTGGTCGTGCTAACGCGTGTATTGAGAGAAGAGGACAGACAAGAAAGCGTGAGACCACAGTCAGTCAGAGGGGGGATGGTATCTGCAGGGTCACCTAGCAGACCTTAGCCTAGTAGCCCGCTCATTTACCACAGCCCTTAGACCATCACTGTTGTCTACATATCGAAGGGCAACACGTCTATTCCATGCACCTCTGGGCACGGGAGACACAATACTCTCTACACCTTTTGAGTAGAGCTTTGCAAGGAGCCGGAGTAATCTGGACACAGCTCTGATAGCACCCCACCAAGGCAGAGCGACAAACCTGAGCAGGAGATTGTTTTGGGTATTTCTGGCGTAGTGGAAAGATGGGTAATTTGGTGTTCGCGTACAGGCTCCAACGAGGGTCCTCATATGTAGGGTTCTCTGACGGCGTTTTGGTCTGGGGGTTCGGTAGGTTCCGATCGTTGTTGGCGGAGCTGTAGTAAGGGCTTGAGGCCGAAGGGTTATAAGCGTCCGTGTCTGCTACCTATACTCCTATGCCAACTAACCCTAAGAGGCAATATTTTAAAATTGAAGTTTGGAGAAATTTTGTACGCATAGTTGGGGTCCTTTCTTGTTGTTTATCTCTCCAAAGACAGAGGAGTTCGGAGAAGGTTTTTGATGGGAGGATAAATTTATAAGCTAAACTAGTGCTTCGTCAACAATCCCCCACACAAAAACTAGCTATTTCATTACATTTGGAGATACAATCCTGGTAGAATTCCATCCTCCATGGTTCGGGGGGTAATTTGTTACGGGTACTCAGACAGCCCTGGGAGCAGGATTTATATAGTGAGTTACAGTTATTTTGGCAGTTGAGGAAGGAGGGCTGGGCTTCGCTGGGGACGTTGTTGCAACACCAAGCTATAAGAAAGGCCAAAACCAACATAAAAGGTTTTAAAACTGATCTTTGGAGAAATTTTGTGTGCATATTTGGGGTCTTTTCTTGTTGTTTATCTCTCTATAT
>CAYUAL010000111.1:0-5142 GCA_964442815.1 uncultured Alphaproteobacteria bacterium
AAGCGTATGCGGAAAGCTTACAAAAATCTTACGAGCCAATGGTGCAAAAAATCGGTTCACACGCCCTAAGACGCCATTTTGCTCATATAAATAAAGAGGACATTTTATAAAGATAGAAGCTATCGCCCCTGCAGCAGAAGGATACCCTCCAAACCCAATAAGAAGTTTAGGATTAAGTGCTCTAAATTGAAAATAAAGAGAAAAAGCTCCTTTTATTACCCCTAACAATCTCTTAACAAAATTCCCTGTAGGCAAGGATAGAACTGTTAGCCCATAAGACGGCTCTTTCTCTAAATATCGAACACCACGCGTATCTGTAATGATATGAACTACCTTTCCTTCTTGTAAAAGAGCCTTTGCCACTACTTCAGTTGGGATAACATGTCCTCCTGTCCCCCCTGTCAAAAGAACGATGGGCTTTTGCGTCATGCGGTTAATCCTATGCGCTTGCGGGTAAAGCATAAAAGCATTCCCATCCCAATAGCTAAAGCTAGAAGAGAAGATCCACCATAACTCAAAAACGGAAGCGTCATTCCTTTCGTAGGGATAAGATGCAAACTAGAAGCCATATTAACTAACGCCTGCGTTGTAAACTGAACGCTTAGCCCCGCAATACTTAAGAAAACAAAAAGGCTTTGGTCTTTAAAAGCGGCTTTAAAACTTCGAAAAAGAATAAAGGCATAAATTCCTACAACGAGTAAACATAAAAAAAGCCCAAATTCTTCGCCTGCGACCGCGAAAATAAAGTCAGAGTGGGCATCAGGTAAATATTTTTTTATGGTTCCTTCACCGGGACCTTGGCCAAAAAGCCCTCCATGGGAAAAAGCCTCCAAAGAACGATTAATCTGATAATGATCCCCCACCGCCGGATCTAAAAACCGATCAATGCGGCTTGCCACATGGGGAAAGAGAAAGTAAGCCCCTGCTAACCCTAAAATACCTAAAATAGCCACAGCAATCACCCACAAAAGCGGTAATCCTGCCAAAAACATTTGTACTCCCCACACAACAGAAATCACAAAAGACATACCTAGATCAGGCTCAAGCAGTAAAAAAAGTAAAACTACCCCATATAAAAGGGTGGAAGTAATCTTAGGGTAGGCCAAGGAGACACTGCTTTTTTGCCCTCCTTCCCCATGCCCTAGCAACCAAGCTGTTACAACAGCAAAGGCAGGCTTAATAAATTCAGAAGCTTGAACAGATAAGGACCCAATCCCTAACCAACGCCGTGCTCCTTTTATTTCCATGCCCAGGAAAGGCGTTGCCATCAAACAAAGCAAGAAAAGAATAAATATCCAAAAAGCTAAGAGACGTATTCCGTTAAGAGACAAGGAAGAAATCCAAATCATTAAGAAAAAACTAGGAATAAAGAGGATCAACTGCTTTTCCACCAATTGGAAAGAGCTCATGCCTAACTTTTTGGCAATAAAGGGGGTCCCTGCAAAACTTAAAAGGACCCCAAGCCCCATCAAAAGGCATAGAGCCAGCAATAGCCAACGGTCTACGGTCCACCACCACCGACTTAGCCTACTTGTATCTGTGCGTGCAAAAAGAGAAAGCGCCATATGAACTTAATACCATAGAAAAACTATAAAAGGGAATGTAATTCAATAAAATGTTATGCCAAACTTGGTTGCTTTCATGCCGAATTTAATACGGCATCTTAGATATTCTCTCCTCTCAAGCAACAGAATTAATCCCCAAATCTACATAACATTTTCCTTTATAAGTTATCCGTATCAGCACTATGGAAAAATTAAAGTTATCCAGGTTAGATATTCAGATAAATATATAAAAAAAGAAGTACCACGAATTAACAAAATGTTAGAGGATCTTAAGGGTGTCTTTTCTTCAATGCAGAAGCTCACACAACGAGTTATTGCTAGTGGTACATATAAACACATTAAACCAGTTAAAGTCATTATAGGCAGTCCTAAGTGTATGGTAGGTGTACAATAAAAGAAAAATTACTTGCACGAAAAAATTTTTTTTTGTAAAGTACAGGCTACAGAGATTAATAAAATCAAAAGGGGGATCTTTGATCTTCCTTTTTTTTATCTAAATTTTAGGAAAGTGCGAAAAGGAGCAAAAGAAGACTATCGTGCGCGATCATACAAGGCTTCGTGCGTTTTTTACACCTCTTCTAGAAGAGATGGGGTATCGATGTGTTCTTGTTTCTCTCACGGGAGGAAGGAGACCACGCTTACAGATTCTTTTAGAGCGTTTAGATGATACGCCCATAACCATAGAAGACTGCACGAGTGCAACCCGGCGACTTTTGAATGTGATTGAAGAGCACGATCCTATTGGAGGAGATTACCTTATTGAAGTAAGTTCTCCTGGTCTAGAAAGGCCCCTTGTTACTGAGGAAGATTTCTCTCGGTTTAAAGGAAAAACGATTCGTGTTTCTTTAACTCACTCTTATCAAGGACGAAAGAACTTTCAAGGCGTTCTTTTAGGATATGATGGAAAAGATATTTTGTTAGAAACACAAGGGAAAAACAATGAAACAACAAAGATTGCTTTGCCTTTTACTAACCTTCAACACTCTCATCTGATAGAAACTCTTCCGCCAAAAGGAAAAAAAGCTTCTAAACCAAAATCTACATTAAAACAAAAGGATTAACATCTTATGCGTGATATAATATCTACTGCCGGCCTTCGTCCAGAGCTTCTTCAAATTGCTGAAACAGCAGCTCGCGAGAAAGGGATTGATAGAGAAGACGTTCTAAACGCTATGGAGCTTGCTATCCAAAAAGCAGCAAAAGCTAAATATGGTCTGGACCTAGATATTCGGGTGACCATTGACCATAAAACAGGTGAAATCAGTCTAGAACGCTATCGAGAAGTGGTGGACGAAGTGACTGAAGAAGCCACTCAAATTCTTTTAAAAGACGCTAAACAATTTAACTCTGACCATAAAGTAGGAGACTTTGTGATAGAGCCCCTTCCCGCCATTGAGCTGGGTCGTGTGGCAGCACAGTCTGGAAAACAAATCATCATGCAACGCATCCGCGATGCGGAACGCGAGCGACAATTCGAAGAGTTTAAAAACCGTATTGGAGATATAGTCAGCGGTATCGTGAAACGTGCTGAATTTGGCATGGTTACCGTCGACCTGGGAGGCCGTGCAGAAGCCGTTCTGAAACGCGAAGAAATTATCCCAAGAGAATCTTTCCGCCCTGGAGATCGTATTCGTGCCTATGTTTTAGATGTACGCAGAGAAGTCCGCGGGCCTCAGATCTTTTTATCTCGTACCCATCCTCAGTTCATGGCGCGCCTCTTTACCCAAGAAGTTCCAGAAATCTATGATGGTATTATTGAAATTCGATCCGTAGCTCGTGACCCAGGCAGCCGTGCTAAAATAGGCGTATTTACACCAGATCCAAGCATTGACCCCGTAGGTTCTTGCGTAGGTGTTCGTGGAAGCCGTGTTCAAGCTGTTGTAAATGAACTCCAAGGAGAAAAAGTAGACATCGTTCCTTGGTCTTCAGATCCTTCTATTTTTGTGGTAAACGCTTTAACGCCTGCAGAGGTTACAAAAGTGGTTTTGGACGAAGAAACTAAAGCGATTGATGTAGTAGTCCCTGATGACCAACTAAGTATTGCCATTGGCCGTCGAGGACAAAACGTTCGCCTCGCTTCTATGCTCACAGGCTGGACCATCAATATCACGACAGAATCCCAAGAGTCTGAACGCCGCAATGAAGATATGCGATTACGCTCTACGCTCTTTAAAGAAGCCCTTGATGTAGACGAAGTGATTGCGCATGTTCTCGTTAACGAAGGTTTTAATACGCTTGAAGAAGTTGCTTATGTCCCTGTAGAAGAGCTTAGTCAAATTGAAGGTTTTGAAGAAGAAATTGCAAAAGAACTCCAAAACCGCGCGAAAAAGGCCATTGAAAAGCAACAAAAAGCTCTTGAAGAGGAAGCGGCATCTTTAAACATTCAAGAGGATCTTAAAACACTTGATCTTCCGTTAAATATTCTTATTGCACTTGCGCATAAGGGTATTAAAACGCGAGATGACTTGGCTGATCTGGCTCAAGATGAAGTACAAGAGCTTCTCCAAGATTTTAATATATCCGAAAAAGACGCTAGTGATCTCATTTTGAAAGCCCGCGCTCATTGGTTCGAAGAAGAATAAGCATCTACATAGGAGTATGTGTAATAAACGTGACTTTTTTACCCCCCATCTTCTTTTCTCATAAAGAAGCCATGAAAAAAGGCTCTTTTTTCACTAAAAAGCCTTATTGTTTGCTTAATTACTGTAATCGACTTTAAAAAGGATCTTAAGATAGTATGACAGATACGAAAGATACATCATCCGATAGCGGAAAGACTTTAACGCTTTCAGGTGTTGTGGGAGCGAAAAAGCCTTCTGGCCATCTTGTGCGCCAAAGCCTTCAACAAGGTCGATCCAAAACCGTTACGGTGGAGGTAAAGAAAAAACGTGTCCTTTTTTCCAAAGAAGGAGAATCTCCACAAAAACCTTCTGTCCCTGTTGAGCAACCAACTGCACCTGCTGCTTCCTCTCCTTCTGAAGATGCACAAAAACGCACCCTTACAGCCGGAGAATTAGAAGCACGCCGTCAGGCTTTGAAAGGTTCCTTAAAGCCACCCTCTTCAGAAGATGTTTCTAGCACTAAAGAAGAAATTCTCTCTACAGAGTCCTCTTCCACACCTTTAGAAGAGCCCACCGCCGAATCATCTTCCAAAGAAGAGCCCGTATCTACAGATTCTCCTTTATCTTTCCGGGAACGCGCTGAGATTAGCGCCCCTCAGTATAAGCATACTTCTTCTGAACCCGGACAAACCCCTTCTGAATCCCAGGAAGCTTTCAAAAAGAAAGCAGACAAATTCCGAGACTTAGATGAGGAAGAAGAGGAAGACCTCTCTAAAAAAGGAGCAAAAAAGAAAGGATCTCTTTTTCCTAAAAAAGATAAGCCTTCAAAACATAAAGACCAAACTATCTACAGGACGGAAGAGCCTGATCCTGAGGATGAAGATTTCGTCAGTTATAGTCTCGTTGGGAATCGCTTACGTGCTGCCCTCCCACGACGTTCTCGCCCGGTACCACGCTCTAATACTCACTCTTCTAGAATGATAGAAAAGAAAGAGCAGCAAAAAGTCATTCGAGAA